>CALMCS010000841.1 GCA_937862875.1 uncultured Comamonadaceae bacterium | reverse complement strand
ACGTTCGCGACCGGCGTGACCGTGATCACGGCGCGTGCGGCGGATGGCACGTCGGTGGGACTTACCGCCAGCAGTTTCAACTCGGTTTCCATCGATCCACCGATGGTGCTCTGGAGTCTCGCCAAGAACGCCAACAGTCTTGCGGTGTTCTCGACGGCGGAGCATTGGGCGGTACATGTACTCGCCGCCGATCAGGAGCATCTGTCGAATCGCTTTTCTCGCGCCGGTGCCGACAAGTTCGCTGGGCTCGACCTGCAGGACAACCCGCATGGCGTGCCATTGCTCGAAGGTTGTGCGGCGCGCTTTCAATGCAAGACCTCGTTCCAGTACGAAGGCGGTGACCACATCATCTTTGTCGGTGAAGTGGTGTCGTTCGATCGCTGCGAGCAGGCACCGCTGGTGTTTCACGGTGGTCGTTACGCACTCGCCACACACAAGGATTCGGTGCCTGCGAGCGACAACTCGCCACAAGGCTTTTGCGAAGACTTGCTCGGCTATCTGTTGGGGCGCAGCTACTTTCAATTTCACCAACGCCTGCGCGACAGTTTGCGGGACCAGGGACTGACCGATGCCGAGTGGTATGTGGCCGCGTTGTTGATGACCAAGGACGGTCCGGCAACCGCTGCGGCCATCGATACGGAGTTGCGCCAAAGCCTGGACTGCGCGGTCGCGCCGCTGTTGCAGCGCCTGATCGTTCTGGGTTGGGCGGAGGTGCATGGCGAAACAGACGATGGCTCGGCCGTGTTCCGCTTGACCGACAGCGGCCGCTCCCGCGCCTTGCATTTGCTGGCCGAGGCCAAGGCGATCGAGGTCGACTTCTTCGGCCACATGAACCAGGCAGAGGGCGCCGCACTGAAATCGCTGTTGCGCAAGTTCATGAAATCGGGCGCAACGGCGTCTTTGTGAATTTTCTGAATTCCTGAGCGGCGTCGACTCGGAAAGTAAAAAAAAACAGCAACCGCTTCTCTCACACGCGCTGGGCGAAGTGGTGCCTTTCTCGGGCCTGCACCACTGCGCTTCGATATATATCCATTCAGTTCAGAGTAAACCCTTGGTTTTATCGGTGCGCCAGAGTTATTCAGGAATTGGCATGGTCCTTGCCTATATCGAATGACCTGCGGGAATTCATGAAGCCGGAATGCGGGGTGTATTCACACGTTGAATGCACCAACGAAATGGGTTCGATGGCATGTGGGCAAGGTCGTTGAGATATTTCGATCTAATAAATAAGGAGACAAAATGAGAGTGTCAAAAAAGCCGATTTCAGCTGCGCTTGTGTTGTTGTGCGCAAGCTATTATGGATTGAATACGGCGGAGGCCATAGAATTCGATACCGGCAATACGGATTTGAAAGCGCGCTGGGATAATACGGTGACCTATTCGACGGCGCGTCGCACGAAATCGCCGTCTTCCAGATTGACATCGGATATCAATTTGGACGATGGTGATCGCAATTTCCGTGGAATGATTTCCAATCGGGTGGATTTACTCAGCGAACTGGACGTTACCTATAAAAATTTCGGTGCACGTGTTTCTGCTGCCGGCTGGTACGACGATGTGTATAACCAGGGTACGAAAAACAATTCGTTGTCCACGGTGAATTCCTACAGCGTGGCTCCGGGTCGCTTCCCCGATGAAACCCGCAAGCTGCATGGCCGCAACGCTGAGATTCTCGATGCCTATGTCTTTGGGCGGTTTGATCTGGGCAATAGCCCCACCACCCTGCGTTTGGGCAAGCACACCTTGCTCTACGGAGAAAGCCTGTTTTTCGGATCCAACGGCATTGCGGGTGCTCAGGCACCGGTCGATGTGATCAAGGCACTCTCCGTTCCGGGTTCTCAGGTGAAGGAAGTGCTTCGTCCCGTGAATCAGCTGTCGGTTCAATCGCAACTGACACCGCAGATCAGCATGGGCGCTTACTACCAGCTGGAATGGAAAGCGAATCGACTGCCCGGCGCTGGCAGCTACTTTGCACCGCTCGATATGGGTGGTCCGGGGGCTGAGCGCTTCTTTGTGGGCGACGGCGCCGCGTTCTTCAAGCAAGGCGACATGAAGGCCAAGGACTCGGGTCAATTCGGTGCGCAACTGCGCTTTCGCCCCTCCGGCGGCGATATCGAATACGGCCTCTACGCTCTGAAGTTTCACTCCAAGACGCCTGCTTTGTATTTGTACCCGGGCGATGGCTTCAATCCGGTGACGGGGCAGGTCGGCGCGACGCGCGAAGTGTATGCCGAGAATATCAAGCTGTATGGCATGAGTGCCAGCACCACCATTAACGATATCGGCGTGGCAGGCGAAATCTCTGTGCGCAGAAATAATCCCCTGCTCAGTACGGGCCAGGTGGCGATACCCGGGGTGACGAATAATAGCAATGATCCTGGTTATGCAGTGGGCAATACCGCACATGCGCAGGTTTCTGCTTTGTACTCTCTGCCGCGCAATGCCATTTGGGATTCTGCGTCGATTGCTGGTGAAGTGGC
>CALMCS010000840.1 GCA_937862875.1 uncultured Comamonadaceae bacterium | reverse complement strand
ACTCACTTACTCGCGCACCCAGCGCTTTTTCTGGTCCTGATGCTCTCGCTGTCACTGTTTCATCGCTCAACTGATGACTCTGGGTCCAACCCGTTGCGCGCTCGATTCAGACTCTTTGAGGATGGAAGAAAGGGGCAGCCCAGAAGAGCACATCCGATCCTTCAGGTGCTCACTCATGGCCAAGAACAAGGAAGGATCAAGCGGCCTCTCCTTTGCAGAGAGACCGCCTGTCGCTCATCAAACCAGACTGATTTGATGGTTCGCCAGCAAGGTCGCCAGATCCGTATGGACGTTCTGGATCGTCAGCAGTGCGGCGTAGTGGCCTCCGTGACCTGTGCGGTCGAGCATCAGTACCGCGTCGTCGCCGCTCTGCTCGACTTTCAGGTACTGGCCGATGGCGTCGTGGGTGTCGATGGTGGCGACTCCGTCGATGTAACTTGCTGCGTACTGGCCGTGAATGCTTGGCTTGTAGCCGTCGAGGAGGTCGCCCAGGTCGATGCGGTCGGATGGGGTTGATGCCTCCCACATGCCGACGCTGAACCCCTTCACGGTGTCGTGTCCGTTGCCACCCAATGCGTCTGTCTTCGATAGGCTGTAGTACATCAGCGTGTCCTTGCCGCCCTTGGAGACATCAAGGAAGTCGTCGCCGCCGCGCCCCTCGAGCACGTTGTTGCCCGCATTGCCGATGAGTACATCTGCATAGTCCGAGCCCGTGACGCCCTCGATATCGACCAGGCTCACCTTGCAAAAATCATTCGCTTGAGGCCCGGACTTTCCAAGGTCGATATGGATGCCGGTAGTGGATTTTCTGAAGTCCACGATGTCGGTGCCGCCCGCCTTGCTCCACGATTCGAAGCCGTTGTCGTTGGTCCAACCACCCGCTCCGTTGTAGGTGTGTGTGCCCTTTTCCACGATGAAGGTGTCGTTGTAGCCCGTGCCTGTGATGGTGCCGTCCAGTACCTTGGTGGCAGCGTCCGTGGTCAGGACATAACTCTCCTTGCCATTGCCTGCCTCCAGACCATTCCAGTTCACGTTCGACGTGACGCCGTTGGTGATTTTCAGCAGTTTTGCCGAGTACGTTTCGCTCGCGTCGAGGCCGTAGAAGCTGACGATTCCGGAGGTGTCGTTGAAGCCATAACCAGACTGCGCATTGATGATTTGCGACGCCACCAATTTGCCGGCCTCGTTGTACAGCTGAACCGTGTTGCCATAAAACACGTTGATGCCTTCGCTATCCAGAATCCGCAGATGCATGGCGGTGCCGTCTTCGATGGCATTGGTGTTTTTGACATACACCATCTTGCCGTTCAGCTGCGAGAGGATCAGGTCCTTGGCGCCATCCCAGTTGTAGTCCATCACGGCCATGCCCGTCACGTTGGTCAGCTTGGAAGCGAGCTGTGTCGGTGTCCAACTCGCTCCATGCTGATGGTTCGTATACAGCGTGGCGGTCTGCGAGGATCCGTAGGTACTCAGCTTCACGATGTCCATCTGTCCGTCGTGATTCCAATCGACCGCTGCGGACAGGAAGCCTGCGTCGGCACTCGCCTTGGAGGCTGTACCTACAGAGAACGCGGTGCTCGAGAGTTGTCCATTTCCCTTGTTGAAATAGATGGCTCCATTGGTTTGGTTGGCGCCTGTGGCAACGTACAAATCCATGTACCCGTCACCATTGAAGTCCGCCCATGTCATGGATGCCGCTGATGAGCCATTGGCCTCGTTTTGGTAGAACACGCCGGCGATCGATTGGGTCACCGCCAGACTTCCATCCCCGCGATTGCTGATGACCGACAGGGCTGCCATGCCGCTGGATTTGGTGTGGCGCACGATGTCGACTGTGCCGTCGTTGTTGATGTCCACTCCAGAGACCTCGCCGAAGCTGAAATTCAGACATCCCCCAACGCCGGCATCACCGCACAGGCCATCCGGAGTCAGGACGCCCTTGTTATTCACCAGATAAGTGACCGAGTCTCCGTAGCGGTCTCCGTAGGCCATATCCAGATATCCGTTGCCGGTTTTGTCGTACGCAATGACTGCGCCCCAATAGATGGTGGTGCCCATGTTCAGTTGCTTGCCGGAGTAGCTGCCACTGGTGTTGGCCCACATGACCTGCGAACAATTGCCGTAGGTGTTTTCAGTCCCGAGGACGTCTACGGTCCCATTGCGATCAAAGTCTGCGGATGTCAGGCTCACGACCGATGCGGCGCGCGTGTTGGCAAGCGCCGCCTTGGCGTAGCTGGACATGTCCTTGCTGCTGTAGACCTGGTTATTGGCCGTAATGGTCCAGAGCCCCGCGTCGTTCAAGCCCAACACCATCGTGTTGTTGCTGCTGCTTCCTGGCGCGCTTGCCCAATCGGTATTCGCTTCGGTTCCGGGGTTGGGGCCCAGGACGTTGACTGCGCCGAACGCAAGTTGGGTTTCCTGAGAACCGGTTGCGCCCTTGAGTTGCGCGGTCACGTCATAGGTTCCGAATGGCAGTGCATTCGTGTCCGGGATCTGCAGATACCACTGCCCGTTTTGCACGTCTACCGCCACTTGGCCATTCTTGGAGGTGTAGACCGTTCCATTGACCGTCACTTCGAAGTATTCACCGGGCAGCACTTCACCGCTGAAGGAGCCCGCAATCACGGGCGTCGTATCGTGCGTACTTTGGGTCTGCACGCTCGCGGAGAGCGCAATCGTCAGAGTGAGTGAGACGGGCTCTCCCGCATTGCCCGCTTGATCTGTGACCTTGGCGGTGAATGTGTTGGAAGACCCATTTTGCAAGGGTTCAGCGAGAGCGAATGACCAATCCTGCCCGTTCGCTACGGCGTGCCCCAGCAGGGTATTGCCTGAATAGATCAGGACCTGGTCACCTGGTGCCAAGGCGCTGTCCAGCTTGCCCTGGAGCAGCGGTGTGCGGTCATCGGTACTGGTACCGGAGGCAAAGTCTCCCTGGTTCGCGCCGACGTTGTCGTGATAGAAAATCGTGGTGCTTGTCTCGGGCGCGATGGTATCCACGGTGAACTGCAATGCGTCACTCGACTCGCTGACGTTGCCTGCTGCATCAGTCAGGGTGACCGTGATCTTGTGGGGCCCTTCGGCCAGGGGTGCCCCGGGCCGCAGGCTCCATTCGCCGTTGTGATCCACCGTCGCGGTGCCCATCACGCTGCCATTGTCGTACACCGTCAGCTTGGTGCCCGCCTCGCCCTTGCCGTGCAACACGGGAGATTGTTCGTCGGTCACACCGCCGTTGGCTATCGGGCCCTGGATGTCGCCCGTGTGGTCGATGGCCTCTGGCAAGCTGGGCTTGATTGGCGCAGTGATGTCAATCAGAACCGGGAATTCGTACGAGGGGCCACTGATCTGACCTGCAGAATCCGTGGAGGTTGCGACGAAGCGATGCAAGCCTTCGGTCAATGCAGGCGTCGTGATGCTCCACTTTCCCTGAGCATCGGCGATGGCGCTTCCAAGGGGCACCAATTCGCCCGACGGCAGTTGGTCGAAAAGCTTGACGATATCGCCGGGGGTTGCCGTGCCTTTGATGTTGGGGTTCACTTTGTTGGTCACCAACGTATCTCCCACCATACCGCGGCTCAGCGGAGGCGCTGGCTCCTGGACCAAGGAAGCGAACGTGGCAATCGGCATGAACATCGATGGGGTCACCACCGCTTTTTGCTCCGCACTTTTGGGAGTCGCATCGCTGAACAGTGCTGCGATGCTGTCGATATCCGGATCAATGACTGGAGGAGCCGGTGGACCTCCCGCCATCTCAAAATCAATCGCAACGGTAGGCCCTCCCACGTTGCCCGCCCGGTCCACTGGCCGCACCTGGAATGAGTGCATGCCACGCGTCAACGGCTGTGCCGGCTCGAAACTCCACATTCCGTTTTTGTCGACGATGGCCTCGCCGATGACTTGGTTGTTGTCGAGAATCTGAACCTTGACCACATCGGCCGTCGCCTTGCCCATGTAGGTGGGTTTGCCGTCGTCCGTGACGGTTCCGTTCACGATGTCTCCCGTGATCGCTCCAACGTCGTCCACCAGTCGGATGTTGGACAGGGACGACGCACCGGGAGGCGTGGTGATCGCTTCGTACCACTTGCTTCCATCCAGCTGGGCGGCATTGCCGGCTTCATCACTCACGGTCACCTTCACTTCAAATTGGTGATCGCTGTCATTCACCAGTTGAATTCCCGGCACGTTCACGCTCCAGGTGGTGCCATTGACGATCGCGTCATAGGTGCTGCCATTGAGCGAGATGCTGATCTTGACGCCCTTCGCGTCGGAGGGAAGTCCTGTCAAGGTTCCGGTGAGGCTGATGCTGCCTTGCGCCTCCACTGCATTGACGATGTTGTCTGCAGTGACGTTATCGATCAGCAGCTTTGCACCCGAAAGGTCGGGCGGTGTCACATCCAGATAGATCACAAAGGCATCGCTGTGGGCGCTTTCGTTGCCGGCCTGGTCCACGCTGGTGCTGCTCAGTTCGTGCTTGCCCTCTGCCGTGAGTGCCGGGTGCACGGTGTAGGACCAGCCGCCACTGCCGTCCACCACCGTGGTGCCGATCAGAGCTCCGTTGTCGTAGATGTGGACCGTGTCACCCGACGTTCCCGTTCCGATGATCTGCGGAGTGGTGTCGTCGGTGACGCCGCCGCTGTGCATCGGCGTTTGTACGCTTCCCACGTCATCGTGTACTTCGACGATGTGCGGAACGCTGGAAGGCGTGATGTCTACGGTGAGTGCAAACGGTGCCTCCGCCACGTTGCCTGCAACGCTCTCTGCCTTGACCGTGTACTGGTGCGCGCCTTCGCTCTGCACGGGCAGGCTCAGCACCCAGTGCCCTCCCCCATCGGCCTTGACGCTGGCCACCAGCTTCGTGCCTTCATAGATCGAAATCGTGGCGTTGGGAGTCGCCCGGCCTTCGAAGGTGGGCGTGGTGTCGTCCGTCACGCCTCCGTTGGAGATGGGGCCCTGGATGCTCCCGTAGTCATCCATGACCCGTTGGATCACCAGCTCCATGCCTTCTGTGTTCACATTGAAGGTCAGCGCATCGCTGGGCGCACTGACATTACCCGCCTTGTCGACGACCGTCGCGGTAATGCTGTGGTTTCCATCTGCCAGCACTGTGGTGGGCTTGAAGCTCCATTCCCCATTGGCGCCGACGTGGGCCGTGCCCAATTTCTGGCCGTTGTCGTAGAGGGTGACCGTTCCCTCTGGCTCGGCACGGCCCTTGATCTCTGGCGCCGCATCGTCGGTGACGCCGCCGGTAATGGGACCTTGTTTGTCGCCTACCAGGTCGATCGCCTGCAACCCATCTGGTTTGCCCGGCGCTATCGTGTCTATGAAGACCGGATAGATACCCGTCGGATCGCTGACCTGCGCGGCTGCATCCGTCGCGGTTGCGATGATGTTGTGATTGCCTTCACCAAGATTTGAAGTGCTCAGGCTCCAGTTGCCTTGGCCATCCACGGCAACGCTGCCGAGCAGTACTTTCTCGCCCGCACCATTCACCTCATACACCTTCACGATGGTGCCCATTGCCGCAGTGCCTTTGAAGGTCGGCGTCGCGTCGTTGCTCGGCTGATGGGGCTGAATGTTGCCGCCAGCATCGTCATAGACACCGGTGATGGACGGAGGAAGAGGTGCCGCGCCCAACACACTGAAATCCAGCATGGGGGTCAACGGGCTTGCGTTGCCTGCCGCATCGAAGGCCAGCAGCTGGAAGCCGTAAGTGCCGGCCGACAACGGCGTCTTGGGTTCCAACATCCATGTGCCATCGGCTTGTACGACCGCTTCTCCAATGACCACTCCATTGTTCAGAATCTGCACCAGCGCGACTTCCGATGGATCGGTTTGGCCGCGGTATGTCGGCGTGCTGTCATCGGTCACATCGCCGGAGAATATCTGCCCCTGTTTTTCTCCCACGTCGTCCCAGAGCGCGTAGGTGAAAGGAATGTCGTCAATGATGTTGGGCCCTTCGGTGTCGACCCCGTAGTCCTTGTTCGACATCAGCTGGGCTGCGTTGCCTGCGGCATCGGAGCACAGAACCGTGACCTGCAGTTGATGGTGCAGGTCTGCGACCAATCCGCTGCCTGGCACCTGAACACTCCAGTTGTTACCACTGACCGTCGCCTCATAGTTCACGCCGTTGAGACTGACCACCACATGGGTTTGCGCAACGTCCGCTGGCACACCGGTCAAGGTTCCGCTCAGCATGACCTGCGTCTTGGACTCCGCCGCATTGACGACGTTGTCTGC
>CALMCS010000839.1 GCA_937862875.1 uncultured Comamonadaceae bacterium | reverse complement strand
CAGCGCCCAAGTGCGCTTCTTCGTGATTCCTCAGCGCCCTGAGGGCACCGACCACTTCTCCGAGGAGCAGTTGGCCGCATTAGTGTCCACCGAAGCGATGCAGGGATTGGGTCTGGTTAGCACGGCGCAGCAAGGAGCCTGATCATGAGCACGCTGAAAAACCGAGTGGATCAACTGTGCGGCGACCGCAGCGCCCTGCCGAAAAACCAGGAACGTTTGGTGTTTGATGAGCCGTGGCAAGGGCGAGCGTTCGGCCTAGCCCTGGCGCTCGCCGAACAAGGCGCTTACCAGTGGGATGAGTTCCGCGCTTCGCTGATCTCGAACATCGGGGCCTGGGACAAGACTCACACTCCCGACGACCCTGACTGGCATTACTACCAGCACTGGCTGGCCTCGCTGGAAAAACTGGCGATGGACAAAGCACTCGTCACTCCCGAATCCCTCAACGCTCGTACGCAAGAGTTCCTTGAGCGTCGTCGGGACGAAGTCATCTGAAGCCGTCTGAAGTTATGTGAAGCCGTTGGCTTCAACACCCTCATCACAGCGCGAACACGAGGTACACATCATGTCTACTCTTCAATCCGTTTCAAGCATCACTACCACCGTATCGTCCGCTCGAAGCGCCCGGCGCGTGCTCAACGCCTGCTGCGTGATGTCCCTGGGCGCGGTGCTGCTGTACTTCGCCGGTTTTTCCAGCCTGCCGGCTTTGCACAACGCCGCGCACGATACCCGTCATACCGCTGCATTTCCTTGCCACTGAGAGGGCCTGAGCCATGATCAAGCGCATGCTGCAAACGGCGGGTTTCGCCGGGATGGGGGCCGCTCTAGTGTTGACGCTCATCCAAGCAATCTGGGTGTCCCCGCTAATCCTTCAGGCCGAAACCTATGAGCAGGCGGCCAGTGCCGGCCATTCCGATCCCCATGAGGCAGGCGAACATCATCACGAAGATGCCGGTTGGGCCCCAGAGGACGGCTGGCAGCGGGTGACGTCCACCGCCGCTGCCAACTTGGTGGTCGGCGTGGCGTTCGGGCTGGTGCTTGCGGGGGCGATCAGCCTACGGCCGCCGCGCAAGCTCTCAACGGGGGTGCTGTGGGGGCTGGCCGGGTACGCGGTGTTTGTACTGGCGCCCTCGGCGGGTCTGCCACCGGAACTGCCCGGCACGCAAGCGGCTGATCTGCACGCCAGGCAACTCTGGTGGGTGGGTACAGCGATTGCTACGGCCATTGGACTGGTGCTCATCGCCTTCGCGCCAAAGGCCTGGTTGAAGGTGGCTGGCGTCGTGCTGTTGGCGGTGCCTCACCTGATCGGCTCGCCGCAGTTAGCGTCGCCGGAGATGCTGGCGCCCGCCGCGCTGCATCACGAGTTCGTGATCGCGACGTTGATGGCGGACGCCTCGTTCTGGGTCACGCTGGGGCTGCTCTGCACCGTATTTTCCCGTCGTGCCGCAACTTCCGGGCTGTTCAAATCCCCACAGCAGGAGTACGCGTAATGTCTGAATTGACCAGCCTTGCGATCAGTGTTGCCCTGCTGGGCGGCGTGTGTACCTGGTTCACGCTCTCAGTGGGGGTGCTGCTCATTTGGGCGGCCTTCGCCGCCTGGGCCTGTTTTTTCCACTCAGGTGGAGACGTGCGCGCCCTGCGCACCACGATCGTCTCCAATTGTTTTGGCGTGTTCACCGCATGGCTGACGGCGGTAGTGATCGTCTCGGTGCCGGGGGCGACGGTGTTGGGCGAGACGATCTGGGCCAGCGTCGTGGTCTGCATCAGCATCGCCTGCTACATCTCGGCGGCCAGGGTTGGCCTGTTCTCCTCGATCCCGGCGGTGACCTACGGCTATGCGTGCACGTTTGCATTTCTGCTGCAAACGCCCGGAAAGTTCAGCACTGAAAACCTCACCAGCCTGAGCTTCTCCAACGCATTGATCATCGTGCCCGCGTCAATGGTCGTGGGCGCGGTATTTGCCTTTGCGTCGGCCCGCTTCGCTGCACGCCTGCAACGTCGCGCTGCATTAGCTTCGTAGGAACTGATGATGGCAAACCTTTCTCACAAGACGTGCGTGCGGATCGGCCTGATGTGCTCCACCACTGGCTCGTACCAGAGCATCGGCCAGGCGATGCTCTGTGGGGCGCTGCTGGCCATTGAGCGCGTGGCGCGCGACCCGCGCTTCACCTTCTGTTTTGAGCCTGAAGTAGTCAATCCGGGCGGGGACTTGACCCAGTACTACGCGCAAACCCAGGCACTGCTGGACAGCGGAATTCGGCACGTCGTGGGGTGTTACACCTCGTCGAGTCGCAAGGAAGTTTTACCGCTGTTCGAGCGGCGCGACGGCTTGCTCTGGTATCCCTCGCACTATGAAGGGTTCGAGTGCAGCGACAACGTGATATACGTAGGTGCCTCGCCCAACCAGCACATCGTGCCGCTAATCAGCTACCTGATGAACACCGTGGGCAAGCGCGCCTATTGCGTGGGCTCCAACTACGTGTGGCCTTGGGAAAGCAATCGGGTGATGCGCGAAATACTGGAAGCCAACGACGGCGATGTCGTCTGCGAGCGTTATCTCCCGATTGGCTCCACCGATGTCGAGCAGATCATCGATGAGGTCCAACGCCTCAAGCCGGATTTCGTGTTCAGCTCGTTGATCGGGGAATCCGGCCAAGCCTTCGTGGCCGCCTATGGGCAGGCCGTAAATACACAGCGGATTTCTGCGTCCACTCCGCTGGCCAGTTGCACGTTGTCGGAGGAGGAACTGAAAGCCGTGGATGCCAGCGTGCGCGCCGGGCATATCTGTTCATCGGTGTACTTCCAGAGCATCGGCACCCAGGCCAACGCGGAGTTCGTTCGTGACATTAAGCAGCGGTACGGCGTGCAACAGGTGACGTCCGCCGATGCTGAAGCCTCGTTCATCGCGGTGCTGTTGTTGGCCGAAGCCATTCACCTGGCAGACACCGACGACGTGCAGCAGGTCAGAAGCGCCGCCGTTCAAAGCCGGTTGAACGCCCCTCAAGGGCCAGTGTGGATCGACCCGGAAAACCACCACTGCTACCTGACGCCGCGCTTGGGCATCTCCAACGCCAACGGGGATTTCGAGATCCTGGCGAGCGCGAAGGAGCCGCGCAAACCAGACCCGTACCTCACATGGTTGGACATGGGCAAAGTCGGCGATGGCGCCGTGATGGAAGACCATGGCGATCGCCTTAAACCGGAGTTGAGGATCGTCAGATGAAAAGGCCTCAGCTTCCCAACCTGCGTGACCATCGCGTGCTGATCCTGCACAAGAAGGACCATGACTATCAGGTCTTGAGCGGGCAACTGGTGAGGCTGGGATTGAAAATCATCGAGCCGGTCGAGGGCCAAGCCTTGCCTTGGTCGGAGGTGGACGTGTGTTTTTTCGATGCCAATCAGGCCCACAAAAATACCTTCCCTTGGCCGGATGGGGAACCGCGAGTGCCGTTGATTGCCATGTTCAGTGCCGAAACCCCTGAGAGGATTCACTGGTCATTGACGCAAAGGGTGTGCGCGTTTCTGGTCAAACCGGTGCGCTCAAGCGGGACATTCCTGGCCCTGCAACAGGCGATTTTTGAATTCGGATCGCGGTCCCGGGCCGACGCTGAAATTACCCAATTGCAAGAGCGTGTGAAGGCCCGGCGGGTAGTGCTCAAAGCCGTAGTCAAGCTGATGGAGTTGGCCAACATCGACGATGACCAAGCCTATGAACAGCTGAGGGAATCGAGCATGACCAATCAGATGTGCATGGAGGAAATGTGTCTGCGGTTTTTGCAAAGCGGCTGTGAGAAAAGCGCGCTGAACATGCTGCGTCACCAGCGAAGGCCCTGACTCGGCCAGACACAAACGCTCGCGGCCCAAGCCGCAGTTTATCGATATCACCCCCCTCAATGGCGCACCGCTGGTGGTCCGCCAAAGGGAGCTTTTTGCCAAAAAAATGGAGTCAACGTATGAACTGGCTGGAAAAATCGATCATGTTTACCCGGGGCGTGGCCCAGGGCAAAGAAGGTGAAACCCACGAGCTGACCACAGATCGTCAGGGAAAATTTCACTACACCATGGGCCCCTACTCGGACCCGGTTCTGCACATTCGCCCAGGGGACAGGGTTATCGTCGAAACCGCCGATGCCTTCGAAGGCAAAGTCAAACATGAGCACGATCGCCCCAGCGAACTGCTGCGCATGCCGTTTCTCAACCCTCAGAGCGGCCCCATCATGATTGCAGGCGCCGAGAAGGGAGACGTGGTGGCCGTCCGCATCGAGTCGATCCTGCCACGGGGTGAAAACCCTCGGGGTACGTGCTGCATGATCCCCCGTTTCGGCGCCCTGACCGGCACCGACCTGACCGCGATGCTGACCGACCCATTGCCCGAGATCACCCGCAAAATCCATGTCGACGAGCAGCATGTCCATTGGAGTGATCGCGTGACCCTGCCCTATCAGCCGCACATCGGCACGCTAAGCCTTTCGCCTGAAATCGACTCGATCAACTCCCTTACGCCCGACAACCACGGCGGCAATATGGACTTGCCTGACATGGGCCCAGGGAGCATCACGTACTTGCCGGTGCGCTCGCCAGGTGGGCGTTTGTTCATCGGCGATGCGCATGCGTGTCAGGGCGATGGTGAGGTGTGCGGCACGGCCGTGGAGTTCGAGAGCACGACGACCATCCATGTCGAGCTGATCAAGAACTGGAACATCGACTGGCCGCGCCTTGAAACCGAATCCATGCTGATGGCCATCGGCAGTGCACGCCCCTTGGAAGACGCGACGCGCATTGCGTACTGCGAATTAATTCTTTGGCTGGAAAAGGAGTACGGCTTCGATCGCTGGGACGCCTACATGATGCTGAGCCAGTGCGGCAAGGTGAGACTGGGCAATTTCGTCGACCCAAAATATTCAGTCGGTGCAGCAATCGACAAGCGATACCTCTGAGCAGCAAGGCCACCCACCCTGTTGTTGACGAGCCAAAGTCCTCCAAAAAACATTCAGTGCACAGTCACGTTTGATCGCCAGCCATGCTCCCGCAAACGGGGCGAGGCTGGCACCCAGCATGAGACGACTCTAGACGAGAAGGGCGAGCCATTGAGCAAATGGGGTAGGGACTTATAACAGATGGTTGGTCTGTCCCGGAACTGGTGGACAGGTAGTTAAGAGCTACTGCTCGCGTTTCGCCGCTCAAACTCCATCGGACTGAGATAGCCCAACGTCGAGTGGCGACGGCGGTGATTGTAAAAGCGGATGTAGTCGAACAGGTCGGTTTTCGCCTCTTGGTAGCTGGCGTAATGCGTCAGGTACACCCGCTCGGTCTTCAGCGAACGGAAGAAGCTCTCCATCGCAGAGTGTCCCAGCAGTTCCCCGGACGTGAATGGCTGGGCACAACCCGATGGCGCCGCAGCAAGGCCTGGTAGTCGTAGGCGCAGTATTGGCTGCCACGATCCGAGTGCAGCAGTACCTCTGCCTGTGGTTGGCGGCGTGCCACAGCCATCTCCAGCGCAGCATGCACTAGGGCTTGCTGCATGCGATGGTGCATCGCCCAACCGACGACGGCGCGTGAATAGAGATCGAGCACCACGGCCAGATACAGCCAGCCTTGGGCCGTCCGCACGTAGGTCATGTCCGAGACCCAGTGCCGGTTGGCGCGATCCGAGGAGAACTGGCGATCCAGGTGATTCGGCGCAATCGGCAGAGCGTGACGACTGCTGGAAACCAGCCGCCAGCGCTTGCGCGAGCGAACGCGCAAACCAGCTTCGCGCATCAGTCGGGCAACCCGGTGCCGACCACACGCATGCCCCATGGCCGCCAGTTCGGCCTTGATTCGGCGATGGCCATAGATCCCATTCACCTCATGGTGGATGGAGCGGATCTCCTTGCTCAGGCGTCGGTACGCCATCTCTCTCGCCGAAGGAGGCCGCTGCTGCCAGGCATAGAAACCGCTGCGCGATACTCGCAGCAGCCGGCACATTGGCGCTACGGGGTAGCGACCGGCCAACGCCTCGATGGCGCGGAACCTCACTTCGTGGGCTGCGAGAAGATGGCGAGCGCCTTTTTTAAAACATCGCGCTCCATGGTGACCTGGGCCAGTTGCTGGCGTAGCCGACGCAGTTCCGCGTTCTCGCCACGCTGCTTGCCATTGCCTGGAAAGGCATCGTCACCTTGCTGTTCGTACTGGCGCTTCCATTTGCCCAGCAGGCTTTCAGCAATGCCCAGCGTCTCGGCTACATGCCGAAGCGGCGTGCCGGCAAGCACCTGGCCTACCGCCTCGCGTTTGAAGGATTCAGGAAAACGTCGTCTGGTCTGGGTCATGAACACTCCTTGCGGCGGACATTATCCACCTTAAGTCAGTGTCCACTCAACCCGGGACAGACCAGTTGGAATTTGTTTTGACTCAATGATAGTAATGCTCTGAGGCTCTTGCTTACACCAGATCACAAAGACGGTGGTCAGAAAGCAAGCTAGGCAGCAGAGTGCAAATCCAATCGAAAGGCCAGAGTTGTTGAATGGGAGCTCGCACTCCGACGACATCTGCCGAAGCGTTGAGCAAAAAGGCCTACTGAAGAGGTCGACCTTCAAGTCCTGAACCAACAGGATGATGCTGAGAGGAAGGTAGGAGCCCAAGAAGATTGCTGCGGCGAATACTAGCCTGAGTTCCATTGTGCGTCCCTGCTAGAGCGGGGCGAACTCATTCGTCCCGTGGTGCGAAAATTATGGAACTCAGGATAGCGGCGATCACTAGCTGCTGCTAGTGGCCTTCTGCCCCAGCAAGCTAGAGAGCCTAGGTTGTTGCCGCTGATGCGATTTTGACCCAGGCTGCTAATTTAGCTTGGCCCACATGCGGCATTCGAACTCACCCCAATGAATAGCCCTAGTTTTCCCAAACACGTCGAAGGTCTGCTTCTGGCCGTAGTGAGCCATTCGCCTCCAGGTCAAGATCAGCCCAGTGAAAGCAACTTCAGGCCATCTGGACGCAACTCGCCCTTTGGCGAGACGTGCCG
>CALMCS010000838.1 GCA_937862875.1 uncultured Comamonadaceae bacterium | reverse complement strand
GTGCAACAGGCGCCAAGGGCGATACGGGCGCAGTAGGCGCTGCAGGTGCAACAGGTGCCAAGGGCGATACAGGCGCAGCAGGTGCCGCTAGTACGGTCCAGGGGCCTAGGGGCATTGACGGTTCAGTGGGGCCGACAGGCCCTCAGGGTTTTCCTGGTGCACCCGGAACCAATGGCACTAAAGGCGACCCAGGCCAAGCTGGCGAAACCGGCGCAACCGGTGCAACCGGCCCAGCTGGTTCAGGTGGCGTGGTGATCTTCGGTAGCAGTGCCCGTGTCATCAATGTCAGTAGCACTAGCTACCATTTTGTCGGCGCTGCTGGGATTGATTCAGTCAGCTCAGCCCTCACTGTTAGCACTTATGCCATTCAGGCACCGATGGCTGGCACTTTGAGCAATCTAAAAGTGCGCGTCAGTTCTGCACCGGGTAACAATCAGCGCTCCTGGAGTTTTGTGGTCATCAAAACCACAGTTGCGGGGGTCACCACGGCCACATCGGTCACTTGCCCCATTTCCGGCACCACTGCCACCACTTGCACTGGCAGTGGAACGGCGGCTGTCGCAGAAGGCGATCTCCTGAGTCTTCGTGCTACGCCTAGCAGCTCCAACGTGGCGGACGCTGCCATTGTGTGGTCGTTGAACTTGAATTAACGCCTCACCTTTCCAGCAAAACGCTGGCTTCAGGTTTCTCAAAACGGGTACCAAACGGTACCCGTTTTGCTTTCCGCCTGACGGGCCCCATAGCTCTCCAAACACCGCTTACGTTTTGTTGCGTTGCAGCAACGACCGATGAAACTGCTCAACCAATGTGTCTAGATACATATATAAAATAATGCGAACTATTATCATTGCGAGTCTCTTTCATTTTTCATTGCCCGCTGCAGGGCCGTAACCTTAGTCTTGGACCATGTCGGAAAACGAACCAAAAACATACGAAAACAACGGTTTGCATTGTGAATTGACGCAGATCGTCATTGCCGCGGGCTTGTGCCTGGCCGGTGCCAGTGCATACGCGCAGACCGCGCCACAGCCGCAGACCCTGCCCACCGTGAAGGTGGAAGCTGCGGCCGAGAGCCCGTTGAATGCTCCGACCGCCACCCAAGGCAAGTTCACCGCCCCGCTGATCGACACGCCCAAAACCGTCAACATCATTCCTCAGGAAGTGATCGAGCAGACCAATTCCGTCACGCTGACCGATGCACTGCGCCTCTCGCCAGGCATCACCTTCGGCTCCGGCGAAGGTGGCAATCCCATGGGCGATCGTCCGTTCATCCGCGGCAACGACGCGCAGGGCAGCATCTATGTGGACGGCGTGCGCGACATCGCGGCCGGTTCGCGCGAGATGTTCAACATCGAGTCCGTCGAAGTGGTCAAGGGTGCGGATTCCGCCTACGGTGGCCGTGGTGGTGCCGGTGGTTCGATCAATCTGACCTCCAAGACCGCCAAGAACGAAAACTTCATCGCCGGTGATGTGAGCCTGGGCAACGCCGATTACAAGCGCGCCACGATCGACCTGAATCGCAAGATCAACGACACCACGGCATTCCGTTTGAATGCCATGACGCACGACAGCGAAATCGCCGGTCGCGAAGGTCCCAAGTCCAAGCGCTGGGGCATTGCGCCTACCATCACCTTCGGTCTGGGCACGCCTGACCAACTGACGCTGTCGTATCAGCATCTGGATGTGGACGACATGCCCGATGGTGGCGTGCCGTACTACTACAACTCCAAGACCATTCCCGGCATGACCAGCGACGTCACGCTGCGTCCCACCAACGGTGGCAACCGCAACAACTGGTATGGCCTGAAGGCCCGTGACAAGCGCAAGGAGCAGAGCGATCTGTTCACTGCCAACTACGAGCACAAGTTCAGCGACACCAACAAGCTGCGCAACACGCTGCGCTGGAGCGGTTCCGAGCAGGACTACATCTGGACCCAGCCGGACGACAGCCAGGGCAACGTGGCCAACGACAAGGTGTGGCGCCGTTTCAACTCGCGCTACAGCAAGACCTACACGCTGCAGAACGCGACCGAGTTCACCGGCAAGGCCGAGACCGGCAGCATCAAGCACAGCTTTGCGCTGGGTCTGGAACTCTCCACCGAGCGTTCCAAGGTCGACAGCTACAGCATGGTGGATGCCAACGGCAATGCCATCGCCAACTCGAATCAGTGCGTGACCGGTCTGTCGCCCTACATGTGTACCAGCCTGTCGAACCCGAACGGCAACGACCCATGGACCGGATCGATGGTGCGTGCCAACGCGTTCACCAACTACAAGACCGACACCGCATCGCTCTACGCGTTCGACACGCTGACGCTGACTCCCCAGTGGATCGTCAACGGCGGCCTGCGCTACGACCACTACAAGACCAGCGTCATCAACACCAAGAGTGCTGAATTCGGTCGCAGCGACAACCTGCTGAACTATCAGTTGGGCGTGGTCTACAAGCTGCAGCCAGATGCCAGCATCTACGCCAGCATCGGCACCTCGTCGACACCGGGCAACGCCGGTCTGGGCCAGGGCGCGGACGCCAGCCTCGACCCTACAGGCGGTCGCGCGCCGATCACCAATGCCGACCTGCTCAAGCCCGAGAAGACCCGTTCGTATGAACTGGGTACCAAGTGGGACCTGATGGACAAGCGCCTCGGCCTGACCGCTGCGATCTTCCGCAACGAAACCACCAACGCCCGCATCACCGACCCGACCGGCAACACCGCGTCGATGGCCGGCAAGAAGGTCGTGAACGGTTTCGAGCTGGGCGCAACCGGCCGCGTGACCAAGACCGTCGACGTGTTCGCCGGCTACACCTTCATGGACAGCGAGCAGAAGAACATCGGCACGGTGACGTCCGGTGCGCTGGCTGGCCGTCCTGCCGCAGGCACGGGCGAAGCCTTCCCGAACACGCCCAAGCACAGCTTCAGCCTGTGGGCCAACTACCGTCCCGATCCCAAGCTGACGCTGGGTCTGGGCGCGTTCGGTCAGAGCGATGCCAACGGCGGCTACGGCTACACCACCGACGGCCATCTGGTCACCCGTGGCATCGCCGGTTATGTGCGTCTCGATGCCATGGCCAGCTACAAGTTCAACCAGAACCTGTCGCTGCAAGTGAACATCCAGAACCTGACCGACAAGGAATATTTCGCGTCCACGTACTCCACTCACTATGCAACGCCAGCCGCTGGCCGCACTGTGATTGCGACACTCAAGGCGCGCTTCTGAGCAATCGGATCGTTCAACTGATCCAGTTGCACACTCCAAGGTGATAAGGGCCCCGCTTCGGCGGGGCCTTTTGCATGGATACTCGCATTGCGCGATCCGATCCTGCTCACCGTGATATCGCAAGGGGTGGTTGTGCGATGCTGAGGGTGCCGAGAGCCTCGGCACGCGGCCCACGCCCCTTTGCTCTGGAAACCATTTTTATGATGCTTCGAATTCCCGCTCTGCTGTCGCCCGAAGAAGTCAAACACTGCCGCTCGCTGCTGGAGCAGGCGCAATGGCAGGACGGCAAGACCACCGCCGGGCATCTGGCCGCGCAGGTCAAGCACAACGAGCAATTGCCGGTGCAGAGTCCGGTCGGCAAGGAGCTGGGAGACTTTGTGCTCGACAAGCTCGGACACAACCCGCTGTTTCTGTCGGCCGCGCTGCCGGCCAAGGTGTTGCCGCCGCGCTTCAATCGTTATGCCGGCGGAGGCACCTACGGCAATCACATTGACAACGCACTGTTCGTGATTCCCGGCAGCGCCATCAAGGTGCGCTCCGACGTCTCCACCACCGTGTTTTTCAGCGACCCCGACGAGTACGAGGGCGGTGAGCTGATCATCGAAGACACCTTCGGCACGCAAAGCGTGAAGCTCGCAGCGGGCGATGCCATTCTGTATCCCGGCACCAGCCTGCACCGCGTGAACCCCGTCACCAACGGCATGCGCTACGCGAGCTTTTTCTGGACGCAGAGCCTCGTGAAATCGGCCGAGCAGCGTCGCCTGCTGTTCGATCTGGACCGCTCGATTCAGCAGCTGACCGCCGAGCAAACCGGGCACTCGCAGATCTCCGCGCTCTCGGGCACGTACCACAACCTGCTGCGCATGTGGGCCGAAGCATGAGCACCAACGCAGACACCAAGCTGCCGCTGAATGCTCTGGGCGAGCCCCTGAAAGCAGCGCAGCAGCGCATCGCCACCGACATCATTGCGCTGGCCGATTACGAGCGCCACGCCATCCACCATGTGGAGCGCGCGGCGTGGGCGCACATCGAAAGCGGTGCGGACCAGGGCCTCACGCTGGCGCACAACCGCGCGGCGTTCGACGCGCTGCGGCTGGTGCCCGAACCGTTGGCGGACATGGGCCAAGCCCACACGCGCACCAGCCTGTTCGGCAAGGAACACCTCAGCCCGATTCTTCTCGCGCCCGTGGCCTATCAACGGCTGATGCATGCCGACGGCGAACTGGCCACGGTGCGTGCGGCGATGGCCATGCAGATCGGCATGACGGTGAGCACGCTGGCCAGCTACACGCTCGAAGAAATCGCACAAGCCGCTCACGCCGCGAAGGCGGAGCTGGGGCGCAGCGCGCCGCTGTACTTTCAGCTCTACAGCCAGCCTGAGCGCGCCGCATCGCTCGCACTCGTGCGCCGCGCCGAGGCCGCGGGTTACGAGGCGCTGGTCTGGACCGTCGACGCCAGCATCAAGCGCTCGCGCTATCCGCTGCCGCCGGGTGTCGATGCCGCGAACTTGCGCGGATCGGTTCAGCCGCGCCACACCAGCGATCTGATGAGCGAGCAGATTCTGTTCGGCACCGCGCTCGCGGCGCAGGCACCGACATGGGACGATCTGGAATGGCTGCGCGCGCAGACCCGCTTGCCGCTGATCGTCAAAGGCATTCTGTCCACCCGTGCCGCCAAGCGCGCGGTGGACCTGGGGGCCGACGCCATCGTGCTCTCCAACCACGGAGGGCGTGTGCTCGACGGCGTGATCTCGCCGCTCGAAGTCTTGCCCGCGGTGCGAGCCGTAGTGCCGCCGCACGTGCCGCTGATCGTGGACAGCGGCGTGCGCCTGGGCACCGACATCGTCAAGGCGATCGCGCTGGGAGCCACCGCGGTGATGGTGGGCCGACCGCAGCTGCACGCACTGGCCACCGCCGGCATGCTGGGGGTCGCGCACATGCTGCATCTGCTGCGCGCCGAACTCGAATTGGCCATGGCCCAGACCGGCTGCGCCACGCCCGCGCAGATCACGGCACAGCTGCTGATGCGCGATCGCATTTGATTGATCGCTGACGCGCTCAATATGCACTCGCGCGATGCTGATGGTTCAATATTGCGATCGTTGATGAGATATTGAGCGCGGGACGCATTCATCACGGTAATCACCGTGCTCGAGTTTCTGGAGATGTGATCATTTTTGAAAAAATGAGCGCAACTCTTATGCGTTGATCATTCCGGTGGGAATTACGGATCGTGCAATTCAAATGTAATTCAGCATATTCGTGAGTCTATGCGTGTGGATTATTGCTGGCTGTAATTTGCAGTCGATATTTCATATTAATCCCAATACTTGTTTTAAATATCCAACCCTGTCAATCTGCAAACCAGTTGAATGCGGGAGATTGAAAGATTCACATCTTTGATTTCTTTTTGTTTGACGGAAGTTCTTGAGAGTCCAACGGCGTGTGTAGAGAGGAGCGCCGATGGAGTGTGGTTGTGAATTTCGCAGCCGTACCTCTCAACTCAACGTATTGCAATTTCTGGGTATGGAGGTTCAACATGACACAGTCTGTTGAAAAAAAGCTGGGTTTACCGGCATTGATCGGTATGGTGGTTGGCTCAATGGTTGGGGCTGGGATATTTTCCTTGCCCCGGACCTTTGGTGGTGCCACGGGTGTTATTGGCGCGGTTATCGCCTGGGCCATTGCCGGCGCTGGCATGTATACGCTGGCGCGGGTGTTTCAGATATTGGCCGAGAGAAAACCGGATCTCGATGCCGGAGTCTTTGCTTATGCCAAGGCGGGATTTGGTGATTACCCCGGATTCCTGGCCGCCTTTGGATATTGGGTGGGCTCCTGTATTGGCAACGTGTCGTACTGGGTGCTCATCAAATCGACGCTGGGGGCCTTTTTTCCGTTCTTTGGAAATGGCAACACGATCTCCGCAATCGTGGTGGCCTCGATCGGCATCTGGGCCTTTCACTTTCTGATTCTCAAGGGCGTGCAACAGGCCGCATCGATCAACGCGGTGGTGACCGTGGCGAAGATCATTCCCATCATTCTGTTCATCGTGATTCTGTTTGTCGCGTTCAAGGCAGACCTGTTCCGCGCCAACCTCTGGGGCTCGTTCAGTGAGGTGGGTTTGATGGAGCAGGTGCGGCGAACCATGATGGTCACGGTGTTCGTTTTTCTGGGCATCGAAGGCGCGAGTGTCTATTCGCGCTACGCCACGAAACGCTCGCATGTCGGCGTTGCGACGTTGACGGGTTTCGCCGTGGTGCTGTGCCTGATGGTGTTGGTCAGCCTGCTGCCGTACGCGGTGATGGAGCAGGGCGAGATCGCGGGTCTGCGCCAGCCATCGATGGCCGGTGTGCTCTCGCATGTGGTCGGGCCGTGGGGCGCGGTGTTTGTCAGCGTGGGCCTGTTGGTGTCCGTGCTGGGTGCGTATCTCGCGTGGTCGCTGATCTGCGCCGAAGTGCTGTACGCGGCCTCGCGCAACAACGACATGCCCAAGGCCTTTTCGCGCAAGAACCAGAACGGTGTGCCCTCGACCGCGCTGTGGGTGAGCAACGGTGTGGTGCAGCTCTTTGTCATCAGCACGTATTGGTCTTCGGACGCGTTCTCGCTGATGCTGAATCTCACCAGCGTGATGTCGCTGATTCCCTATCTGCTGGTGGCCGGCTATGGCTTCACGCTGGCGCGCCGCGGCGGCATTCATTCCCCGCAGGAGACCCGCACGCGGGACCTGACGCTGGCCGGTATTGCGGTGGCCTATACCGCGTTCATGGTGCTTGCGGGTG
>CALMCS010000837.1 GCA_937862875.1 uncultured Comamonadaceae bacterium | reverse complement strand
AATAGCCTTTAGCAACCTCCAGGAGAAGTCATGCGACGCGAGTTCTACTTTCAAGACGATCGTTCGAACAAGTTCTGGTACATCGAGCTCGAAGGCAATCGCTGCACTGCCTTCAACGGTCGGGTAGGTGCCCAGCCGCGCAGCACGGAGAAGACCTTTGAGAGTGACGCAAAGGCGCGCAGCTATTGCGATGCGCAGATCGCCAGCAAACTCAAAAGCGGCTACGTCGAAGGCCAACCACCCGACTACGCCGCCCCGGACTGGGCCAGCATGGCGATGAGCGAGACGGTGTTCTGGCGTCTGATCGGTCTGCTCAACTGGAAGAAGAGCGATGACGATGAGGCGATCGTCGCGCCCGTGCGCAAGGCCCTGGCGAAGATGTCGGTGGCGGATATCGAAGGCTTTGCCTCGCTGCTGGCCGAAAAACTGCATGCCCTCGACACGCGCGCCCATGCCAAGAACAGTGTCGAAGGGGGTGATGACGCCTATATTTCCGGGGATATTTTTTTGTACGCGCGCTGTTGCGTGGTGGCCAATGGCCAGGCGTTTTACGACAAGGTGCTGGCCGATCCCTTGCAGATGCCCAAGGACCTGGATTTCGAGTCCCTGCTCTATCTGGCCGATGAAGCGTATGAAGCCAAGACTGGCAAGGAATTCGAGTTTTCAACTGCGGTGGACTATGAAACCGGAATGAACCTTGCAGGCTGGCCGAAAGAGTGAGATGGGTTGAATGAGATCGGTTGATTGACCCTGGATTCGCTTCGCGCAGTCGCAACACTGGCGACCGAGCTATCGCGCCCTCGCTAAACTAGCCGCCCTACGTCACCAACCATCTACATTCGCGGCATGCGCTTGAAAATCAGTTTATTGCGGTCTCTGATGCTCGTCGGCTTGACCGGCCTCACCGCCTGCGGAGGCACCAGCCCCACGAGCCCTTCTGCATCGAAGCCGGATGCCACCGCGATCGCCACGGCGCCCGCGCCCACGGCTGCTGCGCCGATCAAGATCGGCCTGGCACTGGGCGGCGGCGCGGCCAAGGGGTTTGCGCATATTGGCGTGATCAAGATGCTCGAGGCCAATGGATTCACCCCTGCGGTCATCTCCGGCACCAGCGCGGGCAGCGTGGTGGGGGCGATGTATGCCAGTGGCATGAATGCCTTCGAACTGCAGGAAAAGGCCGTGGCGCTGGACGAGGCCAAGATTCGCGATCTGCAGTTTTCTTCGGGCGGCCTGGTCGAGGGCAAGAAGCTTGAGGACTATGTCAATCAGCAGGTGCAGAACAAGCCGCTCAACAAGCTGGGGCGGCCGTTCGTGGCGGTTGCCACGCGCCTCGAAGATGGTGAGCGCACGGTGTTCTCGATCGGCAATACCGGTCAGGCCGTACGCGCATCGAGCAGCGTCCCGGGCGTTTTTCAGCCGGTGTCGATTGGCAAGTTTCACTATGTCGATGGCGGCATCACCAGCCCCGTGCCGGTGGATGCGGCGCGGCAGTTGGGAGCGGACATCGTGATTGCGGTGGACATCTCCAACAAGGCGCGCGGCAAGTCACCGGACAATATGCTGGGTGCGCTGGGCCAGTCCATCGCCATCATGGGCCAGAAGCTGGGCCAGGCCGAGCTGGCGCGTGCCGACGTCACGATTCGCCCGAAGGTGCTGGATATTGGCGCGACGGATTTCAGCCAGCGTGCCAACGCGATTGTCGAAGGCGAGAAAGCCGCCGTCGCCGCGATGCCGCAAATCCGCGAGAAAGTGGCGCAATTGCAGGCAGAGCGGGCTCAGGCCGCGCGCGCTGCGCAACAGGCGGCTGCCGATGCACAGCGCAAGGCATGTCTCGACAATCGCTCGAGCGTGAAGAAGCTGGCCGGAATGGCCGGGCTCGACGACTCCTGCGACCCGCGTTGATCACGCGGCTTGTTCCACAACAGAAAACTCAGCCCGCGGACGACTTGAGCAGCTGATCGGCGTCCTTGCGCATCTGCGCGGCCAGCAGCTCAGCTTGCTCCAGGCGGCGCAGGAACCACGGCATCAGGTCGGCGTCCCAGCCCTCGGGCACATGCTCGGGGCCGGCGGCCAAGGTGGGTTCGCGCACCGGGTGTGCGGGCTCGTTCGCGTCGACGGTCTGGATGATGGACTGCTTGCCGCTCAGCAGATTGGCGATGCGCGTCGTCGCCTCCGACAACGGGGCCTCCAGTCGGTCGCGGTGCAGGCTGCCGCGGCGCATCAGCAACACGGTTTTCACGGCGGTGAGTTGCGCGAGCATTTGGTACGCGTGGTTCTGTAGGAGCTCGAGAGGCTGCAGCGGCGGGCGCACCGCGCGGGGTTCCTTCAGCGAACGCTCCGCGGCCAGTACGAGGGCCGTGAGACTGTCGTACGCGTCCTTGCGTGCCAGACGCCACTTCAATTCGGGCGCGTTGTCGACCGCGTCGAGCTGCACCAGATCGAGCGCGGTGCGTGCGTGATCGATCTGTGACTTGATCACGCGGCGCACGAGGTTGGGAATCTGCGAGCGCTCCCATGACGGCAGCACGTAGGAAAACAGCCAGGCGATACCGGCACCGATCAAGGTATCCACGGTGCGTTCGGCCAGCGCAAACACCGCGCTCGACGACGAATTCAGCATATGCGCCTGCAGCAAACCGAGCACGGTCGCCGCCACCGCCGTGTAGAGATAGTTGCGCAGCGCCAGTCCGTGCGCGAAGGCCTGAGCCACCGTCAGGCACAGCACCAGCACGATGTAGCTCGGGTGCATCGACAGAATCGACAACGCCAGCAGGCAGCCCAACAAGGTCCCGCCGACCCGCAGATTGCGGCGCTCGAGCGTCTGCGCCAAACTGCCGCGCAGCACCACGACGATGGTGAGAAAAATCCAGTATTCGTGCGTTCCCCAGGGCAGCAGAAGCGAGATCACATAGGCCGTGCTGATGGCCAGCGCCGCACGCACCGCGTGGCGCAGCGCTGGTGCGCCCCAGCTCCACAGCGTGTAGAACGGCTTGAACGACCACGCCACCGGGCTCACAAACAAGTGCCAGTTGGTGCGCACCGCGGCCAGATTGGGCTGCGCCTCGCCGCGTGCCAGGGCCACCATGCGCTGCAATTCATCGCTGAGACTGGCCATGCGCTGAGCCAGCGATTGCACCAGTGCATCGGGCGTGGGGCTGCCCTGCGCGAGCGCCTTGTTGAGCTCCGATTGCGCATCGTCGTCTGCGGCCCAGCGCAGGTTTTCCAGATCGGCGCGGCGGTCTGTCGCCTGCTCGGGCTTGCGACCGAGCAGCATGGCATCGGCCAGCGCGGCGGTGTCCTTGGCCAGCAGCATGAGGATGTCGTGCATTTGCGCGAGCACGCGGTTGTGGCCCGCGTGCTGCTTCAGCGCGTCCAGATCGAGCGCGCAGGCGATCAGGTGATCGCGCATGTCGAGCACATTCAAAAGCATGGCCGCCAGACGCTGGCGCGGCAACGTGTCGGGGGTTTCGAGCACGACGTCGCGCGTGGACTGGATCTGGTCTGCCAATGCGGCCTGGCGCGCGAGCAGACGGCTGATCAGCCCACCCGATGCCTCGCTTTTGCTCTCGGGTGAATAGTCGGTGAATTGCCGCGCCTGCAAGCGCAGCAGGTCGGAGAGCGAGAGCAAGGTGTCGGCCAGCAACTGAACGCGATAGCGCGGATTCAGAAAACGGTGGACGATGCAGGCATAGAGCACGTAGACGAACGCACCGAGGGCAAAGTAGCCGGTGACCATCAACGCGGCATCGAGCCGCCGGAGCTCGGGCGGCGGCGGGACCGCCAGCGAGAAGATGATCGCGAACATCAGCGCGATCGCGACCGGTGCGCCCTTCTTGCCCCAGGCCATGCCCAGAAACACCACGAAGGTGGCGACCACAATGAAGATGCCCAGCTCCACCGGTGAGGTGTGCAGCATCTGGACGCAGAAAAACAGCGGCACGCCGATCAGTGGCGCGGGCAGCATCTGCCGGAACTTGCCCTTGCGCGGCCCGGCCACGTCAGGCGGCACGGCGCTCACCACGCCGACCGCTGCGGCGGCCCCCGCAAAGGAGCCGAGCAGCAGGCCGACGGTGGCCGAAATCAGCAGGTAGCCGATGGCCACCGCGATGCCGTTCGTGAAGTAGTAGCTCAGCAGGCCGCGCAGACTGGCGCGCGCGTGCTCCTCAATGGCAACGCGTGAGAAGCGCGCCGCCAATGGCTTCATCCAAGCCCCTCGACCGACATGTAGCGCTCACGCCAGGCTTCGAAAGGCATGTCGTCGGCCTTCTCGATGGCGCGCTGAGCGGCCTCGGAGGCTTCGCTCATTTCCACATAGCGCTGGTGTTGTTCGGTGGTCCATTCACGTGCCATGAGTTCGTCGCGAGCGGCTTCCGAATGGGCCAGCGTTTGTGCGATGAAGTCGTTGCCGTACTGCTGCGTGAGTTCGCGCAGCACCTGGGCGGACGGTGTCTTGTCCGGCGATTGGAAGGCATCCAGCGACGCTTGCAATGCAGCGGTATGGGCGTTGCTGCCTTCTGCGGCATCGAGCGCTGCGGCAATCGGCAGGCACTCTTCGAGCACTTGCTGACCCCAATCGCTGAGCGAGACGTTCTTGCCGCCGCGCACCAATTGCAGACCCGGCTCGCGGCCGCGTTCTGCGGTCAGGTGCTGGTTGTTCTTGAGGTCGGCGATTTCTGCGGGCGTGTCGGGCGGGCTGTCCGAGAACAGGCAGTGCAGCAGGAAGACGTCGAGCACGCGCATCGTGTCGGTGGAGATACCGACCGACTCGAATGGATTCAAATCCATCAGGCGCACTTCGACATATTCGACGCCGCGTTCGCGCAGTGCATGCAGAGGGCGTTCGCCGCTCTTGACCACGCGCTTGGGGCGAATCGTGCCGTAGAACTCGTTCTCGATCTGCAGCAGGCTGGTGCCCAGCTGGTTGTACTCGCCACCCGGATTGCGGATGCCGATGGTTTCATAGGCGGGGTACGGACGTGTCAGCGCTTCGTGCAGCGAATTGGCGTAACCCTCGAGGCCGTTGTAGCTCACCGCCAGCGTGGCCTGCGCGTCGCTCTGGTAGCCGAGGCGACCCATGCGCAGCGAGGTGGCGTACGGCAGATACAGCGCGCGCTTGCCATCGCCCAGCGGCTGCAGACTGTGTTGGCGGCCCTCGACGAAACAGGGACACAGCGCGGGCGATGCGCCGAACAGGTACAGCAGAATGAAGGCGTGGCGGCGGAAATTTCGGATCAGGCCGAAATACTCTTCGCTCGTCACACCGGGCAAGGACCAGTTGTAGTGAATGCCCGAAATCGTCTGCATGCGGCGGCCATAGCGATGGCCCAGACCCATGCGGTAGACGCTCTTGGAGCGCCCTGAATTGGACGAACCATAGCGACCGAGCGGAATGGTTTCGTCCGTAGGCAGGCTGCAAGGCATGCTTGCGGCCCACATGGTTTCCTGATTGGTTTGCGACGTGAGCGCGCGGTGCACGAACTGGTGCACTTCGCCCAGCTCGTCAAGACAGGCTTGAACCGAAGGGTGAACGCCGGTCACCAATTCAAGTTGTGATTCGCTGAAGTCCGTCGTGATCCGCGAATGCGTGAATGCCGATCCCAATGCTTGCGGGTGTGGCGTCAACGCCAGACTCCCGTTGGACAAAGCCCGCAACCCCTCTTTTTCGATGCCGCGACGCATCCCCGCCAGCCGCTCTTGTGAGAGGTTGGCGATGTGCTGTTGCAATAGTTTTGTCATTATTTGTGCGCTTCCATCACTGGTGTGAGGGACTGGAACTTAGCACGGAGTGCCGCCGCTTGCCGGAATTCGGCTCAAGCGCCTTTTCGATTCGGGGAAACCAGTCACTCCCACCTCAATGATTTTCAAAATTGAGGTAGGAAATTCGCAGAATGCCAACAAATTATGCCAAACGACGCGCCTCGCCCAGTGCAGCGGCGGCCATCGCCAATTCAAACTCGTGCGTGCCCTGCGCGGAACCATTGGGCGGCACCTGATCGCCGGTGCGATCGGTCACGTGGGCCAGATGCTCGGCGAGCTGCTCCGGCACGTCGGGGCCCACCCCCAGATAGGCGCCCTGGGTCATGGTGATATGGGCCGCCTCGAAGGTACCGGCTCCGGCGCACAGGATCGTGCGGCTGGGGGCGCTTTCATGAGCGAGCACCAACATCGCAGGCACCACCGCCTCGGGTGAAAGCGCGTTCAGCACCGCCTCGGGCATCAGGCCTTCGGTCATCCGCGTGTGGGCCGTCGGGGCCAGCGCATTCACATGAATGCCGTACTTTGCGCCTTCGATGGCCAGGGTCTGCATCAGGCCGACCTGGGCCAGTTTGGCGGCACCGTAGTTCGCCTGACCGAAGTTGCCGTACAGACCGGTGGACGACGTGGTCATCACGATGCGGCCGTATTTCTGGTCGATCATGTGCTGCCACACCGCCTTGCAGCAGTTCGCGGCACCCATCAGATGCACATCGACCACCAGACGGAAGTCCGCCATGTCCATCTTGGCAAACGACTTGTCGCGCAGGATGCCGGCGTTGTTCACGAGGATGTCGACGCGGCCCCAGGTATCGATGGCCTGCTGCACCATGGCCTGCACGGCGGCAAAGTCGGTCACCGACGCGCCATTGGCAATCGCCTCGCCCCCTGCGGCACGGATCTCGGCCACCACCGCCTCGGCGGCCGACACCGAGCCGCCGCTGCCATCGACCGCGCCGCCCAGATCATTCACCAACACCTTCGCGCCGCGCGCGGCCAATGCCAGTGCATGTTGCTTGCCAAGGCCGCCGCCTGCGCCCGTCACGATTGCTACCTTGCCGTCAAAGCGAATTGCCATGTGTGAATCTCCTGTGGTCTTGATGCGAGCGCCCAGTCGAGCGCTCCCGCTGGGGTACGTATGTATCTGATAACTATGCGGCACATATTAGTACGGCGCTCCCCGCTCGCAGGCGCTTTGGCGTCACGTTGGAGTCACTTCGGGAGCATTCCCCAGCAAGATCTGCTGCCTCGGGCAACCCCCAGGGTGATCCCTAGGGTTATCCCTCGAATTGATGGACAACTATGTGGATAACTGTGAACAAATCGGGTATTAGGGACGTAAGTCGTTGATTTACAACATGTCACATTCCGCCGCACAAATTTTAGGCATTGGTCAGCATTTCATTCGCCTGTCGCAATCCCCTGATCACACAGTTTTCCCTGCAAACCATGAACAATCTTGTGGATAACCCTGAACAACTGCTGTATGAGCAGCGTAAGCTGTTGATTCATAAGGACTTCCCATGCAGCGCCCAAATATGAGGCACAAGGCGACACGGTTATCCCTATCTGCACTGGACAATCATGGGGATAACTTTGGGCTATGGCTGTAATTCAACGCTAAGTCGTTGATTTGTAACGGTTGAGGTTGTATTGCACAAAATTTAGGCAAAGCAGCGTTTGCGCCGTATCGGCGTCTCCGCGCAACGACTAGCAGCGATCGACCCTTAGAATCCCGACCAGCGTCAAGCCATGACGCGGAAATTTGTATTTTTGATAATTCTTGTTTTGAGTCATGAGTGAATCCCAAGCCGTCATTCCATTCTTCATTGCAAAAGTAGGCGACGACGGCACTCAGGTCGATGCCTGGCCCGACCAACCGCTGCTGGTGTCCCTGGAACAAGGCGGTGTCGATTGGCCCAGTTCCTGCCGCAATGGCACCTGCCGAACCTGCATCGGCGTGCCGGCCAAAGGCGAGGTGCGCTATGACATGGACTGGCCCGGCCTGTCGCCGGAAGAAAAGGCCGAGGGCTGCGTTCTGCCTTGCGTGGCCTACCCCATGAGCGATCTGGAGCTGGAAGGCTCGAGCATCTGAGAGCAGCTTTGAGAGCGGTTCTGAGAGCCGTTTCGAGAGTGGCGTTGCGCTCGGAAAAGCGGGATCTGAGGGGCCCTCATTCCTGCGCCATGACGGGTCGATTTCCGGTCCATTCCCAAATCATTCGGGTTTCATTCGGGTTTACTCGCGCACGGTTGTCCGCGCTGGACTAAAATCACGGGCTTCGGGACCACGAGTCCCTCACCCGAGCGGCTTTGCCGCATCGCATGTTCTTTAGGGGCCGCCCGCATCCGGGCCTTGCTGTGCGCAGCATGCAAGCGCCCGTCGCTGGGGAACTGCGTTGCCCAGCAAAGCGCACGGCCTCTATCGAAAGCCCTGCATGACTTCTCCCCTCACGCCTGCTCCGGTTTCCTCGGTTGAAGAGATCATTGCCGAGATCCGTGCTGGCCGAATCGTGATCCTTGTCGACGAAGAAGACCGCGAGAACGAAGGCGATCTGGTGCTGGCCGCCGATCACGTCACTCCGGAAGCCATCAATTTCATGGCGCGCTTCGGTCGCGGCCTGATCTGCCTGACGCTCACCCGCGAACGCTGCGAACTGCTGAATCTGCCGCCCATGGTGGCGCGCAACGGCACCAAGATGGGCACGGCATTCACGGTGTCCATCGAAGCCGCGGAAGGCGTCACCACCGGCATCTCCGCCGCCGATCGCTCGCGCACCGTCGAAGCGGCCGTTGCCGCCAACGCCAAGGCCGCCGATCTGGTGCAGCCGGGCCATATCTTCCCGCTGCAGGCCGTGGATGGCGGTGTGCTGATGCGCGCCGGTCACACCGAAGCCGGTTGCGACCTGTCGCATCTGGCGGGCCTCAGCCCTTCGGCCGTGATCTGCGAAGTGATGAAGGACGACGGCACCATGGCCCGTCTGCCCGACCTGCAATTGTTCGCCGCCGAGCATGGCCTCAAGATCGGCACAATTGCCGACCTGATCGAATACCGCAGCCGCCACGAATCGCTCGTACAGAAGGTCAGCAGCCGCGAGCTGCAGACCGCTGTCGGCACGTTCACCGCCCACGCCTACCGCGAAGACACCAGCAACGAGGTGCATCTGGCACTCGTCATGGGTTCGTGGAGCGAAGGCGACTCCGTCCCCGTGCGCGTGCACGAGCCGCTCTCGGTCTTCGACATGCTCGAAGTCAACCGCGGCATGCACTCCTGGGGTCTGCAGCCCAGCCTCGACTACATTGCCAAGCATGGCAGCGGCGTCGTGGTGCTGCTGAACTGCGGCGAAAGCGCTGACCAGTTGCTCGACCAATTCGAAGGCAAGGCGCGCGCCGCTCAAGCCCCCGAACGCGGTCGCATGGACCTGCGCACCTACGGCGTCGGCGCGCAGATTCTGCTCGACGTCGGCGTGAAGAAAATGCAATTGCTGGGTCAACCACGCCGCATGCCCAGCATGACGGGTTACGGCCTCGAAATCACCGGATACATCCCTAAGGACTGAACACTATGCAAGGCGCAGAAAAAGGCAAAGCCGCCGAACTGAACGGCAAGACGCTGCAGATCGGCATCGTGCAGGCCCGTTTCAATGAAGGCATCACCAACGCACTCGCCACGGCCTGCCGCAAGGAATTGGTGGCACTCGGCGTGCTCGGAGCCAATATCGATCTCGTGACCGTTCCCGGAGCCCTCGAAGTGCCATTGGCACTGCAGGCCCTGGCCGAACGCGGCACCTACAACGCACTGATCGCACTGGGCTGCATCATCCGCGGCGAGACCTACCACTTCGAGCTGGTCGCCAACGAGTCGGGCGCAGGCGTCACGCGCGTCGGTCTCGACTACAGCCTGCCGATTGCCAACGCGATTCTCACCACCGAGAATCTCGAGCAGGCGATCGCACGTCAAACAGAAAAAGGCACTGATGCCGCACGCGTTGCCGTCGAAATGGCAACGTTGATGGGAGAATTGAATGAGTGAATTGAACGCACCCCGCCCACCGCGCCAGCCGCGCTCGGGCACCACCAGCACCGGCGCACGCAAGGCCGCATCCAAATCCAACCGCAGCCGCGCACGCGAATTCGCGCTGCAGGCGCTGTACCAGCACATCGTGAGCGGCAACGAAGCCACGGCGATCGACACCTTCACACGTGACCTCGCCGGCTTTCACAAGGCCGATGCGGCGCACTACGACGCGCTGCTGCACGGTTGCATACAGACGGCTGCCGAATTGGACGCGCTGATCGAGCCCAAGCTCGACCGCAAGTTCGCCGAAATCTCGCCCATCGAACACGCAGTGATGTGGATCGGTGTGTACGAGTTCCAGCATTGCATCGACGTGCCATGGCGCGTGGTGATCAATGAGTGCATCGAACTCGCCAAGGAATTCGGCGGCACCGACGGCCACAAGTATGTGAACGGCGTGCTCAACGGTCTGGCGCCACAGCTGCGTGCCAGCGAAGTGGCCTCGGACAAGCATGCGAACCGCACTCCCCGCGCTGAGCCAGCTGCTCCCGCTGCGCCTGCTGAACCTGCCGAGCCGACGGAGTAATCAGCCCGTGTTCGCGGCCTCCCAAGGACGCGAACACCACCACGCCGGGACGGCCCTTGAGACGCGCACAGCGGTTTCAAAGAGCGGTGCCGGCGTTTGAAAGCGATTGGCCCATCGAAGCCAGAGGCTTCGTGAACAGCACAAAGTACCCAAAGACAAAGCAATGAAATTCTCAGCTCGCGCAGAACGGATCGAACCTTTTTATGTGATGGAAGTGGCCAAGGCCGCGCAGTCATTGGCAAAAGAAGTGGCCGGCAGCCGCGAGCCGATGATTTTCCTGAACATCGGTGAACCCGACTTCACCGCCCCGCCCCTCGTTCAGGAGGCGGCAGACCGCGCGGTCCGCTCCGGCATCACCCAGTACACCAACGCCCTCGGCCTCGAAGCCCTGCGCGAGCGCATCAGCCAGTGGTACCAGGACCGCTTCGGCGTGAACGTGCCGGCACGCCGCATCGTGGTGACCGCAGGCGCATCCGCCGCGCTGCAACTGGCCTGTCTCGCGCTCATCGAAAAGGGCGACGAGATCCTGATGCCCGACCCGAGCTACCCGTGCAATCGCCACTTCGTGAGCGCTGCCGAAGGCACTGCGGTCCTGATCCCGACCACCGCCGAAGAGCGCTACCAGCTGAGCGCGGCCAAGGTCGAAGCGGCCTGGAACGACAAGACCCGCGGCGTGCTGCTGGCCTCGCCCTCCAACCCCACGGGCACCTCGATCGCACCCGACGAATTGCGCAAGATCCACAGCGTGGTCAAGGAACGCGGCGGCATCACCATCATCGACGAGATCTACCTGGGCCTGTCCTACGACGACGCCTTCGGCCAATCCGCACTGTCGATCGATGACGACATCATCAGCATCAACAGCTTCAGCAAATACTTCAACATGACCGGTTGGCGTCTGGGCTGGATGGTGGTTCCCGATGCGATGGTGCCAGTGGTCGAGCGCCTCGCGCAGAACCTGTTCATCTGCGCCAGCACCATCTCGCAGCACGCGGCACTCGCCTGCTTCGAGCCGGACAGCATTGCCGAGTACGAACGCCGCCGCGCGCAATTCAAGGCGCGCCGCGACTATTTCATCCCCGCGCTCAACGAGCTGGGACTGTCGGTGCCCGTCATGCCCGATGGCGCGTTCTACGCCTGGGCCGACTGCACGCAGGCGGCGCAGAAACTGGGTGTCGATGGCAGCTGGGACTTTGCATTCGAAGTCATGAAGCAGGCCCATCTCGCGATCACCCCGGGCCGCGACTTCGGCACCGCCGAGACCGCGCGCTTCGTGCGCTTCTCGACCGCCAACTCGATGTCGCAACTGCAGGAAGCAGTCGCACGTCTCAAGCGATTGATCGGTTAAGTGAACCACCACTTCACCCTCTCAACAACGAAAGCACGGCATGGCTTTTGAGTGGCCCGTGAGAATCTATTGGGAAGACACCGATGCCGGTGGCATCGTCTTCTACGCCAATTATTTGAAATTCTTCGAACGCGCGCGGACCGAATGGCTGCGCTCCTTCGGAATCGGTCAGCACAATATCCGGGAACAAACGGGCGGAATGTTTGTCGTAACGGGTGCTGACCTGCGTTATCACCGTCCAGCCAGACTGGACGACGAACTGATTGTTACTGCGTCTGTCAGCGAAATCGGCAGAGCATCGTTAACAATAGGGCAGAAGGCGCTACTCAAGCCTTCACAGACAGATCAGGCGTCCAACGCCCCGACCTTGCTCTGTGAGGCCTCCATCCGCATCGGTTGGGTGGACGCCGCCACCATGCGCCCTTCGCGTATTCCTGGCATTCTTTTGGAACAACTCTCATCATGAATCAAGACATGTCCATCGCGAGCCTGGTGCTCAACGCCAGCTGGGTGGTTCAAATCGTTATGCTGCTGCTGCTCGGCGTCTCCGTCGCCAGCTGGGCCGCCATCTTCCGCAAAGTGTTTGCACTCAAGCGCGTCAAGGCGCTCAACGAAGAGTTCGAGCGCGACTTCTGGTCCGGCAACAGCCTCAATGACCTCTACGCCAGCGCCACGCAGAACGCCAAGAGCGCCGGCCCGATGGAACGCATCTTCGCCAGCGGCATGCGCGAGTATCAAAAACTGCGTGAGCGCCGCATCAGCGATCCCGGCACCTTGATGGACGGCGCACGCCGCGCCATGCGCGCGAGCTTTCAGCGCGAGATGGACGTGGTCGAGTCCAGCCTGTCGTTCCTCGGATCCGTGGCCTCGGTGAGTCCTTACGTCGGCCTGTTCGGTACGGTCTGGGGGATCATGCACGCGTTCACCGGTTTTGCCGGCATGGAGCAGGTCACGCTGGCCACCGTCGCGCCAGGCATTGCCGAAGCGCTGGTGGCCACCGCCATCGGTCTGTTCGCCGCGATCCCCGCAGTGATCGCCTACAACCGCTTCGCCCATGACATCGACCGCGTTGCCACGCACCAGGAAACCTTCATCGAAGAGTTCTCCAACATCCTGCAACGCAATCTGGGCGCGCACCCCGGCACGCCTTCGGGCCACTGAAGCCAAAGGATCACAACATGCCCGTTACGGCCTCCCGAGGCGGATCACGCCGCCGCTCGATGAACGAAATCAACATGGTTCCATTCATCGACGTGATGCTGGTGCTGCTCATCATCTTCATGGTGACGGCACCGATGATGACGCCCAGCTCGGTCAATGTGCCCTCGATCGGAAAGGGTGCGAAAGTGCCCAAGACCTTCGGGCAGGTGATCATCGAGAAGGATGGCAGCATTCAGCTCAAGACCGATGGCACCGAGCGCACGCTGTCGCTGCAGGCACTGGGCGCAGCCGCCAAGGCCTGGCAGAAGGATCAGGAAGAGGACACCCCCGTACTGATCACCGCCGAAAAGTCCGTAAGTTATGAATCGGTGATGAAAGCGATGGACGCCCTGCAACGTGCCGGCGTACAACGCGTAGGTCTCACCGTGCGATCGTCTGGCAACTGAAGCCCTCACTTCAGCCCAGCCAACACAGTTCTGAATGTCTCCACTCAACGAACGCGACCAATTCACACCGCCCCGTCCCCCCGGACGGGCGCGTGCCATTGCGCTCGCCGTGCTCGCCCATGCCGCGCTGATCGGCGCGCTCACCTGGGGTATCAACTGGAAGAAGAGCACCGACGCTCCCGCCATGGAAGCCGAATTGTGGTCTGCCGTGCCGATGCAGGCAGCGCCGCGCGCCGTGGCACCACCGCCGCCACCCGCGCCCGAGCCTACTCCGGCTCCTGCGCCAGCACCGCGCCCTCCTCCACCACCGCCAGCCCCGGTGCCGCCACCTCCTCCTCCACCGCCGCCCCCAAGGCAGGCGCAGGCTGACAACTCGCAAGCGGCCGACATCGCGCTGCAGCGCGAGAAGAAGCGCATCGAAGAAGAGAAGAAAAAGCAGCAGCAATTGCAGCAGGAAAAAGAGCGCAAGGACAAGGAACGCAAGGAAGAGAAAGAGCGCAAGGAAGAAGAGCGCAAGGACAAGCTCGAGCAGCAGAAGAAAGATCGCCTCGAGCAGGAGAAGAAAGACCGTCTGCAGAAGGAAAAGGCCGACAAGGCGGAGAAGGCTGAAAAAGCCGAACGCGAGAAGGCCGAGCGCGAAAAGGACAAGAAGGAAGAAGCCGAGAAGGACCGCAAGGAAAAGGCCGCCAAGGCCGAGGCCGAGCGCAAGGAAAAAGCGGCCAAGGCGGAAGCCGACCGCAAGAAGGCGGCCGACGACAAGCGCAAGTCCGATGCGGCATCTGCCAAGGCGGATGAAGCGCAGCGCCAGGAGAATCTCCGCCGCATGCAAGGCATGGCGGGTGCTACTGGTGGTGCAACCGCTACCGGCAGTGCCCAGCGCGACTCCGGCCCATCCGGCAGCTACGGCGGCAAGGTGGTGGCCAAGGTGCGTCCGAACATCGTGTTCCCGGACACGATCAGCGGCAATCCGCGTGCCGAGGTGGAAGTGCGTGCGTCACCCGACGGCACGATCGTCGGCACCCGCATCACCAAGTCGAGCGGCAACGCCGCCTGGGATCAGGCCGTGGTGCGCGCTTTGCAGAAGACGGACACGCTGCCCAAGGACATCGACGGCCGCGTACCGTCCTCGATGGTGATTGGCTTCCGTCCCAACGATTGATGGACTGACCGAAGGACGGCTCCCGGGCCGTCACTTTCCTGAACGACAAAGGCGCGCAATGCGCCTTTGTTTTTTTGGCGAGCCGTTCTTCGATGCTCAATGGCTCAGAGCCCTCTGCCCCGCGTGATAGCATTGAGTGTTATTCAAAAATCGTCAGCAGGTGCTCGCACAGCGAGTGAAACGGGAACAAAGGCCGGTCCGAAGACCGACAACCTTGGCTGCCCCCGCAACGGTATGCAGAGATCATTTCACGCCTGATGGGCCCTCCCATCCGGCAGTCACTGAAGCGCTCAGTTGTCCATGAGGCAATCGCTTTGGGAAGACGAAATGTGGATGTGTGGATGAATCCTTGATCTGGCCTCACGGCCCTTCAGAGACCCATTTCCCATCAACTGCGAGCCCGGAGACCGGCCTTCTGATGTCGCGGCGTGCGCACTG
>CALMCS010000836.1 GCA_937862875.1 uncultured Comamonadaceae bacterium | reverse complement strand
AATCATCATGGCTAACATCGGCACCTTCACCGCAGAGAAAGACGGCTTCACCGGCACGCTTCGCACCCTGACGCTCAACGTCAAGGTCAAGCTGGTTCCCAACGACAAGGGCGACACCGAGAACGCCCCCGACTTCCACCTGCAAGCGGCTGGCCACGAAGTCGGCGCAGCGTGGAAGAAGACCAGCGAGGCCGGGCGGGAATACCTGTCCGTATCCATCGACGACCCTTCGTTCCCGGCGACGGTCTATGCCCGCCTGATCGAGAACGAGGACGGCACGCACGACCTGATCTGGTCGCGCAACAAGCCGAAGGCGGCCTGACAGCCGCTTACCGCGTCCCGCCCACTGCGGCGGGGCGCGATGCTGCTGATCGCAGCACCGCACGCGCAGGATTTCTGCTGCTGCCGCGTGCTGGATACGCCCGTCACGGCGGGCCTGCATGCGTGCCTTGTGGCTCGCAATCCGTGTCAACGAGCGGTGTGTGGCGTGTCGGCGCTGTAAGCGCCGCCGGGCTTTCGGGCTTCGCCCCGTGCCGGCAAGCCGTCACGGCCATCCGGCTTCAATCCCTCACGCCTTCGCGCCTGCGGCGCTGCGCGCTCCGCTTGCTGCAATTCAGTACCACACGCCAACGCGCTAAGGCGTGTCGGGCTCTTCCAATATCGCCCTGAGTTCCTGGCGCACCTGTGCCAGCAATTCATCAGCTTCGCGGGTGCTGTCACCGGCATAAGCCAATGTGAGCAGCGTGAGCGGATGCACTTCCATGACCTCGCACAGATCGGCCAGCTTCTGGATGGTTGGGCTTTTCAGGTCGCGCTCCAGCGTGCTCATGTAGGTGCGACTGGACACGTTGGAGAACGCTTCCTGGCTCAAACCACGCGCCTTCCTTACCGTCCGAATCGCCGCTGCCAATGAGTTCTTCGCTGCCACCTATGGTTTCCCCAAAAAACCAAGATGACAGCCCATTGCGCCCTATAGGACTACAATCTATAGTGTTCATTTGGTGGTGATGTTTTCCTTTTCCGTGCTTTTACGGAGATCCGCATCTGCGGATTTCCTCAGACCCAGGGAACCGCATCCGTGTCTTTCCTGACTTCCACCAATACGCCTTCGTGCCTCTCCGCTTTTGCGGCTTCGTGCGCTTGCGCATACGTGCATCCGTCCGCAGGCACAGATGCGCCTCGGCGATTGCGTGTGTTCGTGGAAGGGGCGCGGCCTTGACCACGCTTGTCACCGAGGAAGACCGGGTGCACCTACTGGCCCACGGCCTCACCCGCGCCGCAGGCCAGGAATGTGACCCGCTGCCCGTGGTGCGCCTGTTCACACCGGACGCACATGCGACCTGGCTATTGGCCGCGCTCGATCCGACCGATGGCGATACGGCCTACGGCCTGATCGACCTCGGGATCGGGATGCCTGCCCTGGCGACGGTGAAGCTGTCCGATCTGGCGTCCATCGTCGGGCCGCTCAAGCAGCCCGTGATACGAGATCGGTATTTCCAGCCGACGCGGCCGCTGTCGGAATACGTTCGACTGGCTCAGGAAAACGGTTCGATCACCGATTGACGCATTCCAGCGCGACCAGGCAAAAAGTATCGCATTGTGACTATTTCGGTCTTAGCCAAGACCTGGCAAGTCTTGATCCGCATGCTTGCACCAGGGTGGTGCGCTCCTGACCAAAACAGTCATGATGCCAGGCGCGAGATTCGGCACGGTGTTCAATGCTGCACCCCATTTCCGGGCGGTGCAGTCGTCGCATTTAGACGATTTCGGCAATGCACTGGAGCGAATCTGTCTTGACACCAGCAGTTAAAGCGTAACCCGAGTTTGATGACCACTTGATGGCGATTCGATAGCTCCCGCACAGCGGAATTGTGGCGACGTTCCCAGAAACAGGGAGGTTTCGCCATGACTGACCGCAGCAGCCAACACTGGTATCCCACGGCCGCGTATCTCTACACGCTGCACCTCGATGGCCCAGCGCTGGCTTGGGAGTATTTGCGCAGGAATCCAAGCTACCGGCGCGACTGGCTACGCCGGCGTCGCAAGCCTGATGCGGCGCAGGCCTGGGGCCTGCGCCTGCTGGAAGATCCCGGCCTGGATGCGCGCGACGCACATCCTGCTTGGTTCCCCGATCACGATGCCGTGGTGCAGCTATACCCCGACGCCGACCCACCACCCGATGCGCATACCTTCGAGTTCTGGCGCATTCCTGGGCGCAAGCAACTGACCCACGACGGCAAGCGCCTGGTGCTCGTATCGCATTGGCCAGGCTGCTGCGTTCGGCTGGCACTCGCACCCGACCTGGAAGATGGTTCGGCCTATCTCTACGCCACACGCGCCTGCGCCACGCCCTGTGCGCGCTACCGCACGCTCGCTGCGAAGCTGGATGCGCTATCTGCCGCAACCGTGGCCACGCCTGTGGCAACAGCCCGCTCCCGCCCCACGCCCGCCGCGCTGCTGGAACTGCATACCTTGCAAGCGCTCGACGCGACCCTCGCGGGAGCCTCTTTGCGCGAAGTGGGCGAAGGTCTGTTCGGCGCGGATGCCGTCGCGGCCGACTGGCACAAAGACAGTGCATTGCGTGCCCGCGTACGGCGGCTGGTACGCCGCGGCGATGAGCTGATGCACGGCGGCTACCGCCGACTAGCGCAGCTTCCAATGTTCCCGTCGCATTAGGGGGGACGTTTCTCGACCCGTGCGAATCGTCCCTTAGCAAGAAGCCTTGCTTTCTTGAGAGTGCCTCTATCCGGCCGCGTGGTGTGGCCGGGCTTGATGGAGGTACATCCCATGCGACCTGCTCCCTCGCGGCCTGCCGCCGCTGCCGTCACTGCGACCTCGCAGCCTCAACGCTACCTGACAAACGACGAAGCCGCCGACTACCTGCGGCTGTCGCCGCGCACGCTGGAGAAGCAGCGGGTGATCGGCGGCGGCCCCAAGTTCCGCAAGTTCGGCCGCCGCGTCATGTACGCGGTGTCCGACCTCGATGCCTGGGCCGACCAGCGCAGCTACGAGGCCACGTCCGATCCCGAATACGCCGAGCGCCACGCGGGCGACTACCGTGATGGCCGCTGATCGTCGGCGCGTGGGTGGCCTTCGCCATGTCCAGCCCGCCAGGGCAAGCCTTGCCGCAGCGCGAACAGCTCGATCTGTTCCGCGCGCTGCCGGGCGACATGGCGCCACGCGATTCCCAGGACTTGATGGCCTTTCCGTTCTTCTCGCTTGCCAAGTCGCGGCGCACGGCGCCGATCGACTTCCGCAGCGGGAACGTCACCATTCGCGTGGAAGGCACGCAGGAGCACGGCATCGCAACGATATGGGATGCCGACGTGCTGATATGGGCCGCCTCGCAGATCGTGGAGGCGCGCGACGCGGGCCTGCGCCCGTCGCGCTGGATACGCGCCACGCCTTACGAGATTTTGCGCTTCATCGGGCGCGGCACGTCCCTCAACGACTACCAGCGCCTGAAGGCCGCCCTCGACCGGCTGCAATCGACCACGGTGGCCACGTCCATCCGCGAAACCACGGGAAGGCGGCTGCACCGCTTCTCGTGGATCAACGAGTGGAAGGAACTGGCCGATGCCAGCGGCACGCCGCTGGGCATCGAGCTGATCCTGCCGGACTGGTTCTATGCCGGCGTGCTCGACGCCGCCCTGGTGCTGACCATCGACCCGGCCTATTTCCGCTTGAAGGGCGGTATCGAACGCTGGCTGTACCGCCTGGTGCGCAAGCATGGCGGGCGGCAGGAGCACGGCTGGCAATTCGACTTCCGACACCTGTACCGCAAATCCGGCAGCGCGGCCCGCTTCTCGGACTTCGCCTACGACGTGCGCGCCCTGGTGGCGCGGCAGTCGTTGCCCGGCTACGTCCTCGGCATCGAGCGGATGCCGGACGACAACACCGAGCTGCTGACCTTCCGGCCCGTGCCGCACGCGGCACGGGGATAACTGCGGGAGAACCTGTGGACGGCCTCGTGCTATCAGGAGTACCGGGTATCGTGCTATCAGGAGTACGACCCTCGTGCTATCAGGAGTACGAAAACGCCGGAAAGCCAACAACGGCGCGGGTTTGCGTTCCCTCTAACTTACCTAACAAGAAATACATAACTTTTAGTAGAAGCGCGCCGTTTCGGTGGACAACCACGAAACGGCACGGCCAGGCCGGCTTTCCAGCTCGGAGGGCCGCGCCATGATCTTCGCGTTTCTCAACCAGAAAGGCGGCGTCGGCAAG
>CALMCS010000835.1 GCA_937862875.1 uncultured Comamonadaceae bacterium | reverse complement strand
GTTCGGTGCCTGCGCGTGCCCACTGACGCAGGATGTTCATGTCTGCCTCGTCCTCGATCACCACATTGCCAGGCTCGCCCAGTGCGCGGCGGTCGATCATCACGTTGCCTGTGATGACCAGGCCCAGTCCTGAGGAGGCCCAGCGCCGGTACAACTGCACCAGACCAGACGTTGGCCGGTTGTCATAGGTGCCCAGCGTTTCGCTCATGGCGGCTTTGGCGAGCCGATTGCGCAGCACGCTGCCATTGGGCAGGTGCAAAGTTTGGTTCAGCAGATCGGTAGCCACCACAGGAGGTTTGGACATAGTCAGTTATCAGCGGTGCGGTCCATCGCGGAGATGACCTTCGGCGGTTGCAGGAATGCCGTCAAGCCCTGGAACCACAGCACTTCCAGAAAGTCGCCGCTGATGGTCAGGTCTTTGCTGCCCACTCCCCTGAGGAAGGCTGGTTGCGCGTCTTTGGCAGACAGAATCTCGAAGCCTTTGGCGGCATTGACAAAGCTGAGCGTGAACTGGGCGTTATCCGTTAACCCAGCAGAGGAGCGAACCGCACCATTTTCGATAACGTAGTTGCGTCCAGCGCCCGAGGCCGTGCGAATCTGAAATGCCAGGCGTTTGCCTTGAACGTAACGTGCACAGTTGGGATCGTTGTTGATTTTTCGTTGCAACATATGGGCGAACACCCACAGCAGAAATTTGAACTTGAGCATTTCAGGAGTTTTCTTGAGGTGGAAGAATGCGTTCTGGTGATGGCAGGAAAGTCTGTCACTCACTCAGGAACTGGATGGCATGCTGCAGGAAACGCTCCGGGTACTGAAACTGCGCTGCGTGCCCGGCGTCGGGGTAGACAAACAACAGGGCGTTAGGGATGTTGCGCGCCATGTAGAACGAGTTGACCGTCGGGATCATCACGTCGTTCACCCCATTCAAGATGAAGGTCGGTTGTTTGATGTCACGCAGGTGGGCGAAAGGATCGTCTTCCGATAGCCGTGGCAAATGCAGAACGTTGGCCTCGATCTGGGCGTACATCACGGCGGGGGAGCTGGGCGGGTCTTGGTCCTTGCGTTGGTGACGGCGCTCCCAAAAGGCACGGCCAGCCAGTTTTGCGGCCTCCGAACGGCCGAAAAAAAGATACAAAAAATCGTCTACGGTCGGAATTGGACGTGGCGCTCTCTCGGCCACGCCGGGCTCCGAGTCGGGATTGCCGCCCCGTGGACCGGTGCCCAGCAGCATCAGCTTGCGAACCAGGTCAGGGTGGCGCCGTGTCAGATCCTGGGCCTGGAACCCACCCAGTGAGAAGCCCAGGACATCCACCTGGCTGAGTCCAAGGGCGCGGATGACAGACGCAGCGTCGTCGGCCATATCCTCAATACGCGTGCGGGGCTTGCCGGATGAAGAGGCAACTCCCCGTCCGTTGAAGAGAATCACTTCCCGCCCTGCTGCCAAGCCGTCCGTCATGAGTGGGTCCCAATGATCCATGCCGCCGCGGAAGTGTTGTAAGAAGAAAAGTGGCGGCTGGTCTGTCGCGGTGTTGCCCCAGCGGCGGTAGGCGAATCTGTCGCCGTTGACTTCCACAAAGTGAGTGGGTGCGGTGAGGTGGGTTTGGTTCATTTTGGAATACTTGTTTTGTTGATCGGGTGGCAGGGCTGCCTGCGCTGCAGCGTTCTCAAGTCCCTTTTCTCGCCGACAGCGCTAACCGCGGCTGGCCTAACACCTGGTTTTTTATCTTTGATGCGAATCGCCGCGTCAGAAAACGCACGTCGACAGAACAGGCCGAAATCACCGTGCGCCTGGCCCATGTTGGCGATTGCGAATGTACCCACATTGCTTTCTTTATGGCGTGGAACGGCCAAGAAATTCCAGTGCGCTGGGCACAAAATCAGCATGGAACTGGAAAATTCCGCCATGACCAGCATCGGGAAAAACGATCAAGGTACTGTTGGGCAGCCGCTTTGCCAGGTCGTAGGTGTTCAGCGTGGGAACCATGCGGTCAACTTCGCCGTTGACAACCAGCACCGGATGCTTGACGACGGAAAGATCGGCAGGCTTCTTTTGACCCCAAGCGCTTAACGCCTGCAACTGTGCGGTGTACGCGGCAACGCTGATCTCTTTGTCGCGGTTCTCGGTACGCTCTTGCAGCCGCGCCAGAAACGCCTTGCCCGCCTCAATGCCATGGGGTGTGCGGGTGAAGAATAGAAACTGCTTCGGATCCTGGCCTGTCAACAGCCCCCGCAAAAGATCGTAGTTGGCCACTCCAGCCACAGTGCTGATACCTTCGCCTCCGGCTGGGCCTGTGCCCGCAAGAACCAACTTGCGAACGAGCTGTGGCTCTTTCAGGACGATTTCCTGGGCAACCATGCCGCCCATGGAAAACCCCAAAAGATCAACCTGTTTGAACCCCTTTGCTTTGATGAAGCTGATGGCATCGTTGGCCATCTGC
>CALMCS010000834.1 GCA_937862875.1 uncultured Comamonadaceae bacterium | reverse complement strand
TCAGCCCGTACAGGTTCGCAAACAGGCCGCCGAGCGTGCTGCGGTACTCGTTGAGGATGGGATAGTCGCGGTTCTGGAACAGGTTTTTCTCGCTGACCTCCATCTGCTCGCCAATCACCTTGCCGCCCGCCTGTGCGGAGAGACCTCCGCCAAGAAACCAATAGGTCGTGCCGTGGCCGTGATCGGTGCCCTTGTTGCCGTTTTCGCGGAACGTGCGACCGAATTCGCTGATGACCGCGACGACCGTATGGCGCCACGCCTCGGGGCCGATCTCGTCGGCAAACGTGGCGAGGCCCTGACCAAGCTCTTTGAGTCGGTTCGCCAGATTGCCCGTGGCACCGCCCTGGTTGACGTGCGTGTCCCAGCCGCCCACGTCGACAAATCCCAGATCGAATTGATCGCGCATCAGCGTGGCCATGCGCTGCGCCACCAGACTGAAGCCGCGCGCGCTGATGGCGTCGCGACCGGCCTTGTCCATTTCCTCCTGCACGCTGCGCGTGACGGCGTCGCGCACATCAAACCCTTCTCGCACGGCCGAGGCGAGCGGCGTGTTGGCATACATCGAGGCGATGACCTGGCTGTGGTTTTGATCGACGCCGGACTTGCCGACGCTGGCCAGCGCCATGTTCGGCGCCCGCACCGGGCCGCGCAGGCACAGCGGCAATTGCGCGGTAAAGGCCATGGGCGTGACGGTCCTGGTGTTTGAACCCCCTCGACTGTCTTGTTGCAGCACCTGCGCGAGGCGATTCAGAAAGCCCGAGCGAAAGTCGCGCTTGCCTTCGAGGGCCTGGCCGATCTCGATCGAGTCCTGGGTTTCGAAGTGGCTGCGCGACAGGTCATGGGTGCCGGCAAACGGCACGAAGCAGGCCTGCTTGTTCTCGAACAGCGGCAGCACGCTCGACTGCATCACCGGATGCAGGCCCCAGCGCGAGTCCAGCGGCAGCGCCCCGTTGGCCTCACCCGGTCGCGGCACGGCGATGGTGGGGCGCGACTGGTAGTAGAAATCGCTGTGCGTGGGGATCAGCAGGTGGTTGCTGTCGTACGCGCCGCGCAGGAACACCAGCAACAGGCGCGGCGTGTCGGCACGCGGTGCGGCGGCCTGCGCATGGCCGAGAAACGCATTGAGCGAGAGTGCCGAGGCGAGAGACAGAATGTGGCGTCTTTGAAGCATGATGGTGATTCACTCCAGTCCAATCCGCTCAGCTCAGCGGAACATCCATTCGGGTGCCGACAGGAAGTAGGTATTCCAGTCGGCTGCATTCTTGGCTTGCAGGAGCGCGTTGCGAGACGCCTCGCTCCACAGCGGCAGGCGGGCCTGTGCGCTGGCGCGCTGGGCCAGATCGGGGTAGGGCGGCTTCTCCAGCGGGTCCTTGGGATTGGCCTTGAACAGCACCGCGCCACGCGTTGCGATCTGGCGGGCGATGTCGAAGCGCGTCGTCATCTGGCCCGAACTGGCCCAGTCCGTTTGCGTGAGCGGGTAGCCGTCCGGCGTCTCATGGCCGTAGAGCGGCTGGCCCATGCGGTTGATCCAGCCGACGGCCGGGGCCACATCGCTGGCCACGCGCTGGTCGTAGGCCAGTCGCACGGCGCCCACCACGTAGTGCATGGGATCCTTGTAGCGCTGGCCAAAGGTTTGCAGCGCCTCGGGCGCGGTCAGCAAGGCGGCGAGGGTGGCGGGAATGTCGCCGTGGCTGGCCGCAAAGGCCTTGGCCGTGCGCTCGATCAGCGCCGGAGGCGGGTTGTCGTTGATGAAGAACACCGCCAGCTTCTTTGCGATGAAATGCGCGGTGGCTGGAGATTCGACGATGCGGTCCAGCGCCTCATCGACCTGCGCCATGCCGCCCACGGCGAGTTGCCGACCGAGAAACACCTGCGGTGTGTAATCGTGCCGATTGGGGTTGAACTCGAAGAACCCGTCGCGGACATAGTCGCGCTGGCGTTCGGGGCGGATCTTGGGCGGCGGCTCGCCGTTGGCGCGCACCGTGTAGCCCACGCCGGTGAGCACATGCGCCATCGCCTGCACGTCGGCCTGCGTGTAGCCGCTGCCCACGCCCATGGTGTGCAGCTCGAGCAATTCACGCGCGTAGTTCTCGTTGATGCGACCGACCGCGTTGCTGGCGTTGTCCAGGTACAGCTGCATGGCCGGATGGCGCATGGTGGCTTCGAGCAGGTTGCGGAAATTGCCGAGCGCGTTCGGGCGCACCGCGCGCTCCTCGTAGTCGCCAATCCACATGCGCGTTTCGCCCTTGCGGGTGCTGACGTTGAAGTGGTTCATCCAGAACCAGGTCATCTGCTCCTGCAGTTGCTGCGGCGAGTACAGCGCGCGGAGCAGCTGGCGTTTTTGGGTTTCGGCGGTGAGCTGGTTGAGGCGGCGCTGCACGTCCTGCGTGAGCCGGGCGCGCTCGTCGGCATCGGTCGAGTTGCGAATCGCCAGCCGCTGACCGGCGATGCCCTGCTGGATCTCGGTCATCGACATTTGGCTGATCGACAGCGCACCGATCTGCCTGACCGCCGCTTCGGGCATGGCGTTCAGGTCGGTGCGCAGTTGCTCTGCGAGCCAGCGCTGGAGCCCGAGGCGCTGCAACTCGGCATCGGCACTGTCGCTGCCGCCCCAGGTGACGCGGTCCAGCCATTGCTGGCGCTGCTGCGCGCTCTGGGGTTGGTTGAGTGCGGGTTGGGCCAGTGCGGCCCGGGCCATCGGGTGGAGTGCATCGTGCGCTGCCTGCGCTTTGGCATGGTGCGGCGCCGCATTGCCTTGCGGCGGGAGCGGCGCACAACCGCTGACGGCGAAAACCAGCGCTGCGGCAGCGCAGCAAAGAGTCAGCGAGCGGGGCAAATTCTGGCGCATGGCACGGCCTTTTCTTGTCATCAAGCACCTGTGCCGCTCGGGGTCATCCTTCCAGAATTCGGCCGAGCGGGCACGTGGTTCGTGAATGGATTGGAGGCTTGAATGGCCTTCAAAGTTTGCGCGGCAGGGTAAAGCTGCGTTGCCAAACGTAAAAAAAGCGAAGAACCAGAAAGTCCTTCGCTTTTTTTGGGATTGTGAAATCCGTGCTTTTGCCGCTGCTTAGCGGTGCATTCCAGTGCGCTTGGCGCACTCGGCACATTGGCCGTAGAGCGACATCGAGTGATCCTGGATCACCCAGCCCTTGGCTTTGGCGATGCTGTTCTGGCGCTTTTCGATTTCGGCGTCGTAGAACTCTTCCACCTTGCCGCAGCTGGTGCATACGAAGTGGTCATGGTGCTGACCTTCGTTGAGTTCATAGACGGCTTTGCCGCTTTCGAAGTTGCTGCGCAGCAAAATGCCCGCTTGCTCGAACTGCATCAAAACACGGTAAACCGTTGCAAGGCCGATGTCGGAGCGTTCTTCCAGCAAGATGCGGAAAACGTCTTCAGCCGTCATGTGTCGCTGCGCACCCTTCTGGAAAATGTCCAGAATCTTCAGGCGCGGGAGCGTGGCTTTGAGGCCTGTGCTTTTCAGTTCGTCAATATTATTCGTCATGACAAGGTCTTTCGTTTGCCAGTGGCGCGTTAAGGCCCGGGGAATCCAGCCGCTACAATGGTCCGATCATATCCCTATGGCTTTAACCATGTTTGTTCCCGCCCGTTCATGTGTCCGTCTGGGCACACTTGTTTTGCTGAGTGCCGGGCTGGCCGCTTGCGGTAGCATCGACGGCGCAAGCCATCGATTGGCCAGCGCCATCACACCATACAAGATTGATGTTGTGCAAGGCAATTTCGTTTCCAAGGAACAGGTCGAGGCGCTCAAGCCCGGTATGGGCCGTCAGCAGGTCAAGGAAATCCTTGGTACTCCGTTGGTCACCCCGCTGTTCCACCGCGATCGTTGGGAATACGTGTTCACGCTCAAACGCCCTGGCGTTGATCAACAGACGCGCAAGCTGACCGTCTTCTTCAAGGACGAGATGCTGGACCGTTTCGAGGGCGACGAGATGCCGACCGAGGCAGACTTCGTCTCGTCACTGGCCTCCAAGGCATCCAAGAACAAGCCCCCGAATCTCGAGGCGACCGAAGACCAGCTCAAGCGGTTTCCGGCCAAGCCCGATGCGCCTGCCGACAAGGTGGGCAACGACGCTCCGTCGGCACCCCTGCCCGCGAGCTACCCACCGCTTGAATCGCGCAATTAACTGCTACTGATACAACAAGCGTCCTGCGGCCATGGGCCCAGAACCGGCGATCCGAACCTGCCCAGCGCGGCTCGGGTCGTTTGTGGATTCTGTTGGCAGGGCGTGACTGGATTGACTGAAAAATGACCGTTGCCGCTCCTTCTTCTTCCACACCTCGCCGCGTTGCGGTTGCCGGCGCTTCTGGCCGCATGGGCCGCATGCTCATCGAAGCCATTCGTGCCAGTGAGCATTGCGTGCTTGCCGGCGCGCTCGACGTGGCCAGCAGCCCGGCCATCGGCACGGACGCGACCGCGTTTCTGGGCCATGCCAGCGGTGTTCAGATCACCTCGAATGTGCACGCCGGCCTGAAAAACGTCGACGTGCTGATCGATTTCACGCGCCCCGAAGGCACGATGAATCACCTCGCGGTGTGCGAAGAGTTGGGCGTTCAATTGGTGATCGGCACGACCGGCCTGAACGCCGAGCAAAAGGCGCGCATTCAGGAGGCAGCGAAGAAGATCGGCATCGTGTTCGCTCCCAACATGAGCGTGGGCGTGAACGTCGCACTCAAGCTGCTGCAGGAAGCCGCCAAGGCGATGGACTCGGGTTACGACATCGAGATCATCGAGGCGCACCACCACCACAAGGTCGACGCACCGTCGGGCACCGCGCTCAAGATGGGCGAAGTGATCGCCGAAGCGCAAGGCACCAAGCTGGCCGACCGCGCCGTGTACGAACGCTACGGCGACACCGGCGCGCGCAAGGAAGGCACGATCGGCTTTGCGGCCATCCGCGGTGGCGACATCGTGGGCGACCACACCGTGATGTTCTGCGGCGATGGTGAACGCATCGAGATTTCGCACAAGTCGTCGAGCCGCGCCGGTTACGTGCGCGGCAGTCTGCGCGCGGTCGGCTATCTGGCCGACAAGCAGAGCGGCCAGTACGACATGTTCGACGTGCTGAACCTCAAGTAATTCTTTTCTTCTTCTTTTTTCTTCTTTCCTCAACCCACTAACCAGAACCTGCCGCCATGAACAGTTTTGCGTGGTTGGAACAAGGCGATTTCGTGACCAAGGTGGCCGCCGTGCTGCTGCTGGTGATGTCGATCGCGAGTTGGGTGGTGATTTTCTGGAAGGCCTGGATGATGCGCCGCGCGCGCGTCGACGTGCCGCGCTGCACCCACCTCGTCTGGCAGGCTCCGACGCTGGCCGCCGCGTGCGAGCAGCTGCAGGGCACGGACCGCGACCTGCTGGTGCAGCCGATGGTGGATGCGGCGCTGGTCGCCGTCCAGCAATCGGCCCACACGCTGGCCGGGCAGGGCAGCCGCGCGCAGCAGCTCACCCGACTGCTTCGCGACGCCTTGCACGGTGCGTTGGCGCGGCTGCAGTTCGGCCAGGTACTGCTCGCGACGGTGGGTTCCACGGCGCCGTTTGTGGGCTTGCTCGGAACGGTCTGGGGCATCTACCACGCGCTGACCGGCATGGCCGGCGCAGGCCAGATCACCATCGAGCGGGTGGCGGGTCCGGTGGGCGAGGCGCTCATCATGACGGCGGCGGGCCTCGCGGTGGCGATTCCGGCCGTGTTGGCCTACAACGTCTACGGACGCCTGATCGGCGCGATCGAGGCCGACCTCGAAGGCTTTGCCCACGACCTGCGCGAGTTGCTGGCCCCCGGCGACAGCGCTGCGGCCGAGTTGGCATCCACCCCCATCGGTGAATAACCACCGGCCCAGGAGCAGAACATGTCTTTCGGCCGATTGGAGCGCACACAGAAACCCCAACCGATGAGTGACATCAACATCACGCCCCTGGTGGACGTGATGCTGGTGCTGGTCGTCATTTTCATTCTCGCTGCGCCCTTGCTGGCCAGCTCGATTCGCCTCGATCTGCCCAAGGCCGAGGGTGCAGAAGCCAGTTCGCCGGCTCCGAGCCCGGTGACGGTGGCCATCGACGCGGCGGGCAAGACCTTCTTGAACGACGAGCCGCTCGACAGCGAGATGCTGAAGACCCGCTTTCAGGACATCGCCAAGCAGCGCGCCGACGCCGAAATCCAGCTGCGTGCGGACACCACCGTTCCGTACGGCCGCGTGGTGGAGTTGATGGGCCTGCTCAACGCGGCGGGGCTGCACCGCATTGCGTTCGTCACCGATCCGGTCGCTAGCAAGGCAGATTCGCCAGCCACGGCCGCAAGTCGATAGTCAGCAGTACCCCGCTGAGCGCTTTTGCGTATCGCCACGCAATACTGCGCGCGCTCAAACCACCTACTTTTTGCCACTCCCGTTACAGTGTTCTCCAACGCCAATCCGGCATTGGAGGGAGTCCTCTATGGATCGCACTTTGTATGAATGGGCTGCGAGCGAGCCGCGCAGCCACGAACGCATCGCTCAAGTTCACGCCCTGGCCACAGCGCCCGGCGAGCCGCGGCTGCTGGCTCGCAACCTGCACTGGGGCCTGCTGCTGGTGGCCGGCATGTTGCTGGCCTGCGGTCTGATTTTCTGGATCGCTGCCAACTGGCAGGAGCAGACCCGCATGTTCAAGCTCCTGTTGATCGAAGGCGCGCTCCTGGTCAGCGTGCTGGCCTCCGTCTTCTGGCGGCGCGGGCGTGTGGCGGCGCTGCTGTGCGCCACGCTCGCGCTCGGCGGCCTGCTCGCCTTTGTGGGGCAGACCTACCAAACCGGGGCCGATGCCTGGCAACTGTTCGCCACCTGGGCGGGCCTCGCCTTGATCTGGACCGTGCTTGCGCGCAGCGACCTGCTGTGGACCCTGTGGATCGCCATCGTGGCCACCGGCATTGGCATGTGGTGGGGGCACTTCGATCTGTGGGAGATGCTGTTCTCCGGTGCGCGCGTTGTCACTCTGCAGGCGATTTTCTTTGGGCTCTGGATGGCCGTGGCGCTGGTGCCGTTTCTGGTGTCGCTCTCGGCGTGGACGCGCCTTCGCAACGGCGACGAGCACGGCATGCCATGGTGGTCGCATCGCTTTGCGTGGGCGCTGGCGCTGTCTTCGTTTGTCGTGATCGCCCTGTACGATCTGTTCACGCGTGAGGGCAGCGGTCTCGCCTTCCCTTTGAGTGGCGCGTTGATTGCCGCATCGCTGGTGCTGTCGTACCAAGGCCGTTTGCAGGATTTTGCGAGCCTGTGCCTCGGCGCTTTGGCCGCGAACGCGTGGGTCATGGCCCTGGCGGTCAAGGTGGTCTCCCAGGGCACGGGCGATACCGGTGCCTTCCTGATCTTGACCATCGTCGGCATCGGCTGCCTGGCCGCCACGGTGTCTGGCTTGCTCGCGGTGCAACGCCGCTTTCGCGCCCAGCATGATGCGGCGCGCATCGCTCAGGAAGGAGCCGCAGCATGAGCATTCCCTTCTTCTCCTCCCAGCCGGCCTGGTGGCCCCGCGCTCGCAAACTGCAGCTGGTGCATGGCGACGCGCCGGTGGCTCCCGCCGAAGACGATCCGAACGTGTTTGTGGTGGTGCTGGCGCTTATTGGCGCACTGGTCTGCACGGGCCTGGCCGGGGCGCTGATGTTCTCGCTGTTCGATTACCAATTCTGGATGCGAAACCCCGCGGCCTACGGCGTCAGCGCGATCGGTCTCGTGGTCGCGGGCGTGATGCTGAACCGGGTGCGCGGCGTGTTCGCCACCTGTTTTGCGCTGGTGCTCTGGGGCTTGTTCATCGCCCTGTTTTTGCTGCGCCTCGGCCGTGATGTGCATGGAGCGCGTCTCGACACCTTGGTGTTCTGCGGATTTCTCGTGCTGACCCAAGTGGCCGGCGCAACGATTGCGCATGCCCTGTGGATCAAGCGCATCATGGGTTTCGTGTTCGCCATCGCGCTGTACATCTTTGTGGGCGCCTGCGTTGGCGACAGCCTGTTGTTGCTGATGCTCGACCTTGGTGGCTTGCTGCTTGCCGCCGCCTGGTGGTTCTGGATTCGCAGGGAATCCGAGCTGCTGTCCAGGCTGACGCGCCAGCCCGCGCTGATGGGGTGGACGGCGTTTCTGGACAGCGCCATCGTCGGTCTGGTGCTCATGCTGGCCTATTCTGCGGGCGGCATGCTCGGCGGCAATTTCGCGTATTCGATATTCGGCTTCGGTGGTGTGCGCGTGGATGGCATGAGCGAGTCCACGATCCAGATGATTCTGAAGATCGGGCGTGCCTGGAGCGTGCTGCTCACCTTGCTGGCCACCGGCCTGCTGTACGCCCACTGGAAGCGCGCGCAGATGGCATCGCCGCAAACCTTGGTCACCGTGGCATTGGCGGGTGTGCTGCTGGCCGTGGCTGCGTGGTTTGCGCCGTCGCTCGGCATGTTGTCGCTGGTCGCCGCCATCGCACTGATCGGTGCCCGCTGGCGCATGGCGGTGATCTGCGGATTGGCCGCGCTCTGGGCGCTGGGTCAGTTCTATTACAACCTGAGCTGGCCGCTGGCGCAAAAGGGTCTGGTGCTGGCATTGCTCGGCGCGTTGCTCTTGGTCGGATTGTTCGTACAAAGCCGTGTGATGGCCCGCAAGGCCGCGCAGGACAGTGGCATGGCCGCTGCCGATGCCTTTGCACCGATTGCGGCCTGGTCGCGCGTGCGTCTGCTCTGCCTCGTGGCAGGAGCGGTGCTGATCTTTGGTTTGGTGAACTGGGACGTGCGCGGCAAGGAGCATGTCATCGCCGAAGGCCGGCCGGTGCTCGTGCGTCTGGTGCCTGTGGACCCGCGCTCGCTGATGCAGGGCGACTACATGGCGCTGCGCTTCGACCTGCCGCAGACCGTGCGCGAAGGGCTGGAGAAGATCATCACCCCGATCGCCCGGGTGCGGGCCCAGCTCGATGACCAGGGCCGCGCGACCGTGAAGGGCCTGATCGCAGACCGCTACACGCCCGAGGCCGGCGAAGTGATCCTGCCGCTCAAGCAACTCAAGGGCAAATGGGTGCTGGTGACGGATGCGTACTTCTTCCCCGAAGGCACGGGCAAGGCGTTCGAGCAGGCGAAGTTCGGCGACTTCCGTGTCCTGCCCGATGGCCGTGCGCTGCTGGTGGGCCTGGCCGATGCGGACGGCAAACCGATTCCGGTGCCGCGCGCGCTGCCCAGCGAAGAGCGGGGCCAGCGGGCGAACGACGGCTTGGCCGCGGAGGAGGCGGCTTCCGCCGTTGAGGCGGCGGATGAGGCTGCTGCTGCCGTTGAGGCGGCGCAAGCGGTGGAAGCCGTCGAGCCCGCTTCATTCCCGGCCAGCGCACGCTGAAACCGGGAGTGCGGTGGTTTACTGCGACAGAGCGTTCACTTCGTTCTGTCGCAAACCCACCTTGATATCGTTGCCCGACGGGTTCTGGAACGCCCGCAGTCCGAACTCCGGCAGGATCGCCATCAGGTGATCAAAGATATCGCCCTGAATGGTCTCGTACTCCGTCCACGCCGTGGTGGCGGTGAAGGCATAGATCTCGAGCGGCGTGCCGTTGACGGTCGCCTCCATCATGCGGGCCATGAGCGTCATGTCCTTGCGCAGGCGCGGATGGGCCTGCAGATAGGCGTTCACGTAGGCGCGGAAGGTGCCGACGTTGGTGAGCTTGCGCAGATTGACGACCTCGTGCGCCATGTCGGGTGCACGTTTCGCGAAGTTCTGGTTGTAGGCCGTGATCTCTTCGACCTTGCTGGCGAGATAGGGACGCAGCAGCGCAATCTCATACAGCTCGCGGATCTCGTTGTCGGTCAGAAAACGCACGGTGGAGTGATCGACCATCAGCGAGCGCTTGATGCGGCGGCCACCCGATTCGGACATGCCGCGCCAGTTCTTGAAGCTCTCGCTCATCAAGCGCCAGGTCGGAATGGTGGTGATGGTGTTGTCCCAGTTGCGGATTTTCACCGTGTTGAGCGCCATGTCGACCACCGCGCCGTCGGCACCCACCTGGTCCATCTGCAGCCAGTCGCCCACGCGCAGCATGTCGTTGCC
>CALMCS010000833.1 GCA_937862875.1 uncultured Comamonadaceae bacterium | reverse complement strand
TGCGAGCGAGCCGATTCCGGTTGCGCCTTGTGCCCACTACTCCTGCGGTGGCGTCGTTGCCGACGTGAACGGACGCACGGACTTGCCCGGTCTGCACGTCATCGGCGAAACGGCTCGCACGGGCTTGCACGGAGCCAATCGGCTGGCCAGCAACTCGCTGCTCGAATGCGTTGTGATGGGTCGCGCAGCGGCGCGTTGTATTGAAAACTCCGAGCCGGTCAGCTTGGGTTCAATCGCCGTCCACGCCGCCAAACCAAATGGCATCGGTGATGACAACGACGCCATCCACCAAGCCCTCGAGCAGTTGATGGACGAATGCGCAGGCATACAGCGCAGCCAATCCGAACTCATGCGCGCGGCAACGCAGATGACTCACTGGCGGCTGAAATTTGGCGCTGCCGATCACGCGCTGAACAACAAACTCGATGTGAGCCTGCTCATCGTCAACGCAGCGATCGAGCGCCGCGAAAGCTGCGGCGCGCACTCGCGCATCGACGAGCCGATTCACGCATCGCTCAGCCCCCAAACACGCCGCAATTGCGAAAGCGTTGCGACCAGCGCAGGGTTGTGCTCGGTCGAACGTGAATAGATGAACCCCAGCTGCGCAGGAATGCGCGCGTGCGGCCAGATGACGAGTTCCGTGCGCTCGGCCAGCTCAATCGCCTTGTCCTCGCGCAGCAGCGAAAGCCCCAAGCCCGCACGCACCAGGCTTTCGGTAGCGGCCATCACGTCGGCTTCGATGACTTGGTTGGGAGCCAGCCCCTGCCGCGCAAACAAGGCCAGCAGCAGCGTTTGAATGTGGTGCTGCGCAGGCGCTGCAATCCAAGGCATCTGCGCCAGATCGCGCCACCCGGCCTTGAGCACCTGTTCGCGCATGAAGGCCGGTGCAACGATTCGGTACTGCTGCGTTTGCAGCGGCAGCGCCTCCAGCTCGCGCGGCATGTTGGCGCCGATGTAGAACGCGCCTTGCAGCGTGCCCGACATGACTTGCTCGCACAAATCCTGCGCGAGGCCGTAGCGGGTTTTGATCTCCAGCAGCGGCAACGCGCCGACCAGGGCGCGCAGCAAGGAACCCAGACGCAGCGAATCCGGATCGGCCACCGTTCCCAGCAAGAGTTGTCCGGTGACCTCGCCCTGCAACTCCTTGGCCCGCCCTTGCAGATAGCCGGCAGCGTCCAGCACCTTCTGCGCGTCTTCGAGCAGCGATTCGCCCGCGCGGGTCAGGCTGATGCGGCCCGGCTTGCGATCGAACAGCGCTACGCCCAGCTCCTCCTCAAGGGCCTTGATTTGCGCGGTGATCGCGGGCTGGGTGACGTGCAGCGTCTCTGCGGTGCGCGTCACGCTGCCCAGCGTGGCGGCCGTTACGTAGGCGCGCAGCTGGTACATCTCCATGCTGTCAGCCTAACTGACGCGGCGGCTGTTTGTGCCTACAGGAATTCCCGTAGGCAACAACCAGCATAGAGGCTCACCTTTGGCTTTGCGACGCGTCTTTTCAATCATCCAGATAACGCAGCTGGCTGGGCTCGATCCCCAGACGCACCGCCGTGCCCATGGGCAGCATGCCAATGCCCGCGTAATGCGGCTGATCTGCGACCACGGCAATCTCGCCCACACGAACGCGGTAGCGCGAGAACTCGCCCAGAAACTCGGCGCTTTCCACCTGGCCATCCATCCAGACGCGCGATGCGTCACCCGCGTCGTCGCGCACCGCAATCTGTACCTGATGCGGACGGAACGCCAGCGCGGCGCGGCCAGGCGCAGGTGCCTCGGTTGGGCGCGGCAGCACCAGCGTGCCCAGGCCCGGCACATTGAACGACAGCACCTCACCGGTTACCTGCGTCACCTCGCCTTCGAGCACATTCGCCGTGCCCACAAAGCCCGCCACAAAACGGTTGATGGGATAGTCGTACAGGCCCGCCGCCGAGCCCACTTGCTGCAGCACGCCCTTCTCCAACACGGCCATGCGGTCAGCCGTGGTCATGGCCTCTTCCTGATCGTGGGTGACGAAGATCGTGGTCAGGCCCAGTTTGTGCTGCAGATTCTTGAGCTCTTCACGCATCTGCACGCGCAGGTTCTTGTCGAGATTGGACAGTGGCTCGTCGAGCAACAACAGCTTGGGCTCGATCACCACCGTGCGCGCCAAGGCCACGCGCTGCTGCTGTCCGCCCGAGAGTTGACCGGGTCGACGTTGCGCAAATTGCGACAGGCCCACCAGCCCCAGCCCCCCGCCCACCTTGCGCTGGAGGGCATCACGCGTTTCGCGGCGCTCGACCAGACCAAACGCCACGTTGTCATACACCGTCATGTGCGGCCACAGGGCGTAGTTCTGAAACACCATGCCGATGTTGCGCTTGTCCGGCGGCACGCTGGTGATGTCTTGCCCTCCCACCAACAGCTCCCCGCGCTGGTGCCGGTTGAAGCCCGCAATCAGCCGCAGCAGCGTGGATTTGCCCGAGCCCGATGGTCCCAGCAAGGCGAAGAATTCGCCCGGCTCGATCTTCAGATTCACATCGCGCAGCACCTCGTTGTTGCCGTACGAGAGGCTGATGTGGCGGCATTCCAGAGAGACAGGATTGAGTTGCATGGTGCATTGCTCCTTGTATATTTTTTGACGTGCTTGAGGCGATCAGGTGGCCTGCACCGTGGCGCGCGAACGCTCCACAAAGCGGTGCGAGAAATAAGTACCCAGCCCCACCACCACTACAGCCAGAACACCCAGCGCCGCCCCGGGCCCGCGCCCCGCAATGCTTTGCATGTAGAGATAAATGCCGTAACTCATCGGAGCCTGGCTCTCGGTGGAAGTCAGCATGATCGTGGCCGACAACTCCACCGCAGCGGTGATGAAGCTGGTCACAAATCCGGCCAGAATGCCGCCCATCATCAGCGGCACCATCACCCGGCGAATGACGCTCAGGCGGCTCGCACCCAGGCTTTGCGCGGCCTCTTCGAGCGAGATATGCACCTGCTGCAAGGCGGCCATGCAGGAGCGCAAGGCATAGGGCAAACGCCGCACGGCATACGCCAACATGATCAGCACCCAGGACGCGACAATCGGCGTTTCGGTGAACGGCAGATTCACGCCCTTGAACATGCGCATGTAGCCAATCGCCAGCACCAGCCCCGGAATCGCCAGCGCGATGGAGGCCATGTAATCCAGCCACTGCCGCGCCGGCAAGCGTGTACGCAGAATCAGATAGGCAATGGCGGTGCCGATGATCACGTCGATGCTCGCGGAGAGCCCGCAATACAGCAGCGTGTTGCCAATCATGTTGGCCGAGTCGCCAAACACGGTACGGTAGTGGTCGAGCGTATAGCTGTCGGGCAAGACCGAGAAGCTCCAGACCTTGGCAAACGACATCAGCAAAATGCCGAAGTGCGGAGCCAGCACCACCAGCAGCACCAAGGCGATCCAGCCGTAGGCCACTACCGCTTCCCATACGCTGAGCTGGCGCTTTTGCAGCGCACTGCCGCCCTTTTGCAGCGTGGCGTAATCCTTGCCCTTCATGACACGCGCCGACACCCAGAGCGCGAAGATCGAGAACGCGATCATGATCACGCTGATCACATAGCCCGAGGGATCATCGAGCCCCACCGAGGTGATGCGCAGATAGGCTTGGGGCGCCAGCATATTGGTCACGCCCATCACCAGCGGCGTGCCCAGATCGTCGAACACCTTCACAAACACCAACGCCGCACCGGCCAGATAGCCCGGCATCGCCAATGGAAAGATGATGCGGCGGAACAGTCGGAAACCGCGTGAACCGAGGTTCAGGGCCGACTCTTCCATCGCGCCATCGATGTTGCGCATGGCGGCCACCAGGTTCAGCAAGATGAAGGGAAAGTAGTGAATGCTTTCCACAAAAATCACGCCGGTCAGGCCCTCCATGATCGGCACGGTGAAGCCAAACCAATCGTCGAGCAACAGGTTGACCGAGCCGCTGCGGCCAAAGATCAACTGCAGCGCCACGGCCCCCACAAACGGCGGCATGATCAGCGGCAGCACGCCCAGGGTCTGAATCAACAGCGCGCCGCGGAACTCGAATCGCACCGTGAGGTAAGCCAGCGGAATGGCGATCACGCTGGCAAAGAACACGCTCGCCAGCGACACCAACAAGCTGTTGAAGAACGACTCCATGAACACCGATTGCCCGAAGAAATTGGCAAAGTGCCCAAAGGTCAGGCTGCCAGTCTCGGTCACAAAGGCGGTGTAGATCACCAGGCACACCGGGACGATCAAGAACGCCAGCAGAAACACGCCAATCAGGATGAAGGCCACCCAGGGCCCCCAGCCCGTCAACGCAGACCATCCACTCGGTTTTTCGCTCCGGGGCACGGGCGCGCTGCCGCCCGGCGCAGTTAGATTTGCACTCATGATG
>CALMCS010000832.1 GCA_937862875.1 uncultured Comamonadaceae bacterium | reverse complement strand
GGCGCTTGCCGGGTTCGACACGGTTGGCGACTTTTTGTCCGTTCTCTTCGGGGATGAACGAGAAGTCTGTCATCTCATTGTTGAGCAGGAATCCTTGAACCATCAGATGCGAACCAAAGGCAGACTCGATGGTGGTGGTCATGGACACTGCGCCGCCTTCGTCGTCGACGGCGACCACCTGAGAGGTGGAGATGCGCAACGGCGAGCGGTCCGGCGCGTAAGCAACCTGAATGCCTGGAGGCGTGCCCGGTTCAGCCGTGCCCATGCTGCGCTCACCGATCAGGGCGGCGCGGCCGGCCAGGTAACTCGGGTCTACCAGGCCCTTGACCGGAACCGGCACGAAGTCCGTATCCGCCACGTACTGCGCGCGATCGGCATAGGCCAGGCGCTCGGCTTCGGAAATCAGGTGCACGGCTTGCGGGTCGGGTTCAATCCCCGCAGGCGCGTTGGTTTTTACCGGTTTCAACGGCGCCAGGGCGTAGTGTTTGTCGCGTGCCTCCAAGGCTTGCAGCGTACCGAGGATCTGCGCCACGGCGATGCCGCCCGACGACGGTGGCGGCATGCCGCAGACCTGCCAGCGCTGATAGTCGGTGCACAGTGGCGCACGCTCCTTGGCGGTATAGTCCTTGAGGTCGTTCAGTGACAGGCTGCCGGGGTTGGCGTGGCCCTGAACCTTTCTCACGATCTCCTGCGCGACGACACCCCGGTACAGCGCATCCGGCCCTTCGTTGGCGATGCGTTGCAGTACGGCGGCCAGTGCCGGGTTTTTCAGACGGGTGCCAATGGCTTTCGGGCTGCCATCGGCATTCAGGAAGTAGGCCACCATGTCGGGCGAACTGCGCAGCGACGAATCCGACGCGATCAACTGGTGCAGGCGTGGCGAAATGGCGAAGCCATGCTCCGCCAGTTTGATCGCCGGTTCGAACAGCTGCGCCCAAGGCAAGCGACCGTGTTTTTCGTGGGCCAGTTCAAGAGCGCGCAACACGCCTGGCGTCCCCACGGAGCGACCGCCAATCTGCGCCCGGGTGAAAGGCATGGGAGTACCATCGGCTTGCAGGAAAAGCCTTTCCGTGGCGCCGGCCGGTGCCGTTTCTCGTCCGTCATAAGTGCGCACGTTTTTGCCGTCCCACAGCATGATCAACGCGCCACCGCCGATGCCGGAAGATTGCGGCTCGACCAGCGTCAATACCGCTTGCATTGCAATCGCTGCATCGATGGCCGAACCGCCACGACGCAGCATTTCCCGCCCGGCAGCGGCCGCCAGCGGGTTGGCGGCTGCTGCCATGTGCCTGGAGGCGTGCCGGGCTTGCAGGTCGGTGCGATAACCGGACGCGCTTTCCGGCGCGACGGGCAGCGTCGAGACCGATGGCGCGTTGCAGGCGGTCAGGGCTAAAGCCGCAGTGATCAGCGACAACGCTGACAGGCGCATGCGCCTCAAGTGGAAGGCTGAGAACACGCGGGGCACTCCGTCCGTGGGATAAAGGGTTGGTGGACTTTATCGGCCACCACCCGGTGACGCAAACGTGTCCCACGGCCAGGACGCTTTTATCCTTCATCATTGGATGGATTTTCTGTAGGGTCGATGCCACCACGCAGGCCAGAAGATCAACAAGAGGCAGACATGCAGACCGAGTTCCCGTCCCAGCCAAGCTACCGCTCCCAGCGTGAACAATTCCTCGCGGCGGCCACCACGGCCGGGGCGACGCTGACCGAGTATCCACACCCGCTCACAGGCCCCTTCGGCGAGGCCTTGGGTACCGATGTGGCGGTCCTCGGCGATCCCGGCGCCAAGCGTCTGCTGATCGCGCTCAGCGGCACCCATGGGGTCGAAGGCTTCTATGGCTCGGGGTGTCAGATCAAGTGGCTGCAGGAGCTCGGCAAGCGTTCGCTACCGGCCGATGTCGCTGTGGTGATGATCCATCTGATCAACCCCTGGGGGACGGCGTGGCTGCGTCGGGTCAACGAAGACAACATCGACCTGAACCGCAATCACCTGAACTTC
>CALMCS010000831.1 GCA_937862875.1 uncultured Comamonadaceae bacterium | reverse complement strand
GACTACACAGCAACTCAGCAATTCCCAGAAACCGCAAACCGATCACGCCCCGCGCGCTTGGCCGCATACATCGCCAGATCTGCCTCGCGAATCATGGGCCCCCATACCTCTGCAAGTGGCTGTCGGCCATCCGCCAAACTCAAGCGCTGCAGATGCACGCCCGCGCTGACGGTCACCTGATGGACAGCTCCATCGATCAGCAAGGGAGTGTCCCGAACCGCTTGCACAAGCCGTTCCGCCACCTTGGTGGCACTCTGCGTATCGGCATGCGTGAGCGCGACCACAAACTCCTCGCCGCCATAGCGCGCGAGCAGCTCCACTTGCCGCAGATGTTGGCGCAAGACCTTGGCAACATGCTGCAGCACCAGGTCCCCGACGTCGTGCCCCAGCGTGTCGTTGACGCGTTTGAAGTGGTCGATATCAAGCAGGATGAAGCCCAGGGTTTCGCCATCACGATGCAGCCCCGGCAGCATGTGCGCCAACCGCCGCTCGAGACTGCGGCGATTGGGGAGTTGGGTCAGCGCATCCAATTCGGCAGCCACCCGCTCCTCGTCATTCAGGCGGTCCTGCAGCATCATCAAATAGCTCAGCACGCTCAGCTGCAGATTCAAAAACATCACGACGCACAAGGCCCAGGTGAAGATTTGTTCCGCGGTTGACTGCGCAATATGGTCGACGGTGCTGGGCGGACTTCCGGGAAATGCAAACGGCAGCACCGTCAATGCTTGAATGCCAGCCCCCAACAACATGAGCTTCCAGCCATTGCCGGCAATGCCTTTGCGGGCCCTGAGAATCACCGTACACAGCACGGCAATCTGGATCACGAAACCGGTATTGACGAGCTGGACACGCCGGGCGAAGTCGTCGTGCGAGACCACGCCCCAAAGCACTGGAAACACCACAGGTATCAACGCAATGAGGGTGTCCCATCGATCCCAGCGGCGCAGCAAAAACCGCCGCAACCCCAAGGTCGCCGCCGCGGAAGCCAAGCCAAGCAGCACATAGGAGGCCAATAGCGTGGCCTCCGTGGGCAGGGTCTTGGACAGTGCAATCAACAGGTAGCCCGCGCCGAAGGTCACCATCGACAGCATGATCCACGCGACACCTTGCCGCGGGAACCGACGCCCCACCACCCCCACCAACACCGCCAGAGACCAGCCGGAAAGCCCGGTCATGGCGAAGGCGGTTTCAGGGTTCAGGAAGGGGATCTGCATGGGGTTGGCGAGCGCTTGCGGATATCAAGTTTGAAACGTATTGATACGTTGCATGATATCTGGTTGTACTTTCCGCTTGGGGGATTACCGGGGCTCAAAGCTCCAGCCTGCCAAGAGTGGTATCGCCTTCGGTTTTTGGCGATCGAGCACCAACCGATGAATCGCCCAGACGCCGGTCAAAAGCGTAGCTCCGCAATCTACACATCGGCCGCATGTGTTAGATTTTGTAAATTACCAGAATATGAGGGGGAGTCATGGGTTTTTTCTTATTCCTTGCCATCTGCTACATCATCTATCTGCATGTGCAGAAAGCCAAGTCTGATAAGGCCGCTCTCGACAATGAGTCCGCCCTCAATTTGCAATTAACCGAAAGTGAGAAGTTGGTTAAGAATCTGCGAGAACTGGTCGTCCACAAATCTGCTGAACTACAAGCACACCAAGCGACCATTGCGGCCAAGGACGCAAAGATAAAGACTTTGGAGCCGTTCCAAGGTTGCGCCGATGCAGCGCAAGAATCCAAGCGCATTCTGCAGTCTGCGTACGATTCCCGCATTGAGTCTGATCGTAGAGCCCAAGAACATTACGACAGCCTTGCACTTCAAGCCAACAACCTTCGTGAAGAAGCGCATCGTGCGGTGAAAGACCGTCGCGCCAAACTGGAGCAGTTGATCAAGGACACCAACGATCAAGCCTCCATGATCATCCGCAGTGCAAAGGAAAATGCTGAACGAATTGCGGGTGACGCTTATCGCGCGCTCAAAGACGCCGACTCGTTGAAGGCGACCTCCGAAGCGATGAACAATATCATCAAGGGGTACGGAGACCGCTATCTGAAGCCAACCTTTGGTCTTATCGATGAGCTGGCCGAACTGTACTCTTTCGACGATGCCGGCAAGCAGCTCAAAATGGCGCGAGAGCGTACCCTTTTGCTCGCAACCAATTTGAAAGCGGCGGAATGTGACTACGTTGAGCCTGCCCGCCGCGAAATCGCCATTCACTTTGTCGTCGATGCCTTCAATGGCAAGGTCGACACTATTCTCACTCGTGCCAAACAGGACAACTTCGGCACACTCGAGCAACAGATCAAAGACGCTTTCTCAGTGGTAAATCATCATGGCAGCGCGTTCCGAAACGCCAAGATCACGGATGAGTACCTTGATGCCCGCATGCAGGAGCTGCGCTGGGCCGTAGCGGTACACGCTGTTCGTGAACGTGAGAAGCAAGAGCAGCGCGACATTCGTGAGCGCATCCGCGAAGAGGAACGTGCACGAAAAGAAATCGAGAAAGCGTTGAAGGATGCGGCCAAAGAAGAGGAAACAATTGAGAAAGCCATGATTCGAATGCGTCAGCAAATCGACAAGGCTACTGACGATCAGCGCACCAAGTACGAGGCCCAACTGGCCGATTTGCAGCAACGCCTGACCGATGCCGAGGCGCGTAGCCAGCGTGCCCAGTCAATGGCTCAGCAAACTCGTGCGGGTCACGTGTACATCATCTCCAACGAAGGTTCCTTTGGCGAGAACGTGTTCAAAATCGGCATGACTCGCCGCCTCGAACCGATGGACCGCATACGCGAACTCGGTGACGCCAGCGTGCCGTTTGGCTTTGACGTGCACGCCATGATCTGGTCAGAGGATGCACCTGCGCTTGAACATGCGATGCACATGGAGTTCGTCAAGACCCAGCTCAACAAAGTCAATCCGCGAAAAGAATTCTTTCGAATCGGTATCGCGGCCCTACGCGAGGCCGTGGAGCGTCGAGGCATCGAAGCCACATGGACTCTAGCCGCGGCTGCAGCGGAGTACAGGGAATCCCAGGCGATCGACGAGAAAATGCGAGCCAGCCCCGCGTTGGAGCAAGAATGGATGCGCCTGCAGAGGAACTACGAGATTCAGCAGGAAGAGGAACTGAACGTCCCACAGACAGAAGATAGCGAGCCCCTCGTACTAGAGTTGGCCACGAGCTAACCGCGTGACAACAATAGTCCAATGCAAGGTGGCCGGCTGGTTTCAGCTGGCACCTGCATGCAGTGTTCGAATTCTCCACACACAGAATCCGAGACACTGCCAGTGAGTCCGCGGAGAACGACCATGCGAGCAAGCAAGCAAGCAAGCAAGCAAGACTGACTGACTGCTTGTCGGTACCACCTGACAGCCAATCAATGAGCCGAAGGCGTAAAGCAATA
>CALMCS010000830.1 GCA_937862875.1 uncultured Comamonadaceae bacterium | reverse complement strand
AGCCAGTCGGCCAGCACGCTCTCGGCGTGTTCGTTCAAGCGCGGAGGCGGGCGGCGGTAGCTGGGTGGCGTGGCCGACATCTTCAAGGGATTGGCCAGCAACCGGACCTCACCGCCCTCGGCCCAGTCGCACGGCATGTGCAGCTCGGCACCGCGCGAAATCACATGCGGGTCGTTGAAAACATCTTCCAGATCGTTGACCGGACCACAGGGCACGCCCGCGGCTTCGAGTGCTTCCAGCCATTGGCTGCGCGGGCGAGTGCGCAGTTGCTCATCGAGCAAGGCGCAGAGTGCTTCGCGATGCGCGATGCGCTGCACATTCGTGGCGTAACGCGCGTCCTTCGGCAACGCGGTCAACTCGGCGACGTCGCAGAAGCGGCGAAACTGCGCATCGTTGCCCACCGCCAGAATCATGGGTGAGTCGGCCGTCGGGAAGACCTGGTAAGGCACGATATTGGGGTGCCCGTTGCCAAGGCGCGTGGGCAGTTTTCGATCGGTCAGGTAGTTGGTGCCGGCATTGACCAGCCATGCGATCTGCGAGTCGAGCAGCGAGATGTCGATGTGCTGACCTTCACCCGTGGCGTTGCGGTGCTGCAGCGCCGCCAGAATGCCGACGCTGGCATACATGCCCGTCATCACATCCGCGATGCCCACACCGACTTTCATCGGCTCGCCCGCAGGCACGCCGGTGAGACTCATGATGCCGCCCATGCCTTGAATGAGAAAGTCGTAACCCGGTCGGCTGGCGTAGGGGCCGGTATGGCCAAACCCCGTGATGGAGCAGTAGATCAACCGTGGATAGCGTTGACGCAGCTGTTCGTACGACAGACCATATTTGGCGAGCCCGCCGGCCTTGTAGTTCTCCACCAGAATGTCGGCCTTGGCCAGCAACTCGTGAATCAACGCGCTGCCTTCATCGCTCGCAATATCGATGGCAATGGAGCGCTTGTTGCGATTGGCCGCAAGGTAGTACGCACTTTCGTGGGTGGTGTGGCCCTCGCTGTCCTTGACATAGGGCGGGCCCCACTTGCGGGTGTCGTCGCCTTCGTCGGGACGCTCCACCTTGATCACATCCGCCCCCAGATCGCCCAGCAACTGCGTGGCACTCGGGCCAGCGAGAATGCGCGAAAGATCCAGTACCCGGATTCCCTTGAGTGCTCCCTCGTTATCGTGCGTCGGCATGTCTGCGTTTTCCTTGAGATTTCACGCGCCCGTTTGGCGGGGCGGTATATGCATTTCTGATTTGAAATGGAGTATGCGGCCGGAGATATTCATACTCAATTGAGATTTTTTTCAATACGCGGGTTTTATTCTCTGGATAAATCGTTGTGCGAGCCACGCCTCGTGAATGCTCAATTGAAAGAATGCACTGGAGAAGTTGAATGAAGAAGGCGATTCAAGATTGCTACCCCGTTGAATATGCGCACTGTTATGGGTGTGGCCGTGAAAACACCATGGGCCATCAGCTCAAAAGTTTTCAGATGGAAGGTTTTACCGAGGCGCGATTCACGCCTGGGATGCAGTACAGCGGCGGAGTTCCTGGGCATGTGTACGGCGGCATGATTGCCTCGCTTCTCGATTGCCATGGGACGGCTTCGGCGGCTGCGTTCGCCATAAGCCACACCGGCGGCTCCATTGAGGATGAAGGCAATCCGCCACGCTTTGTCACCGCATCCCTGAGGGTGGATTTCAAACGTCCGACACCTCAGGGCGTGGAACTCTATCTGCGCGGCGATCTGCTGGCCGTTGATGGAAGAAAGGTCCGGATGGCGCTCAGCCTGGAGGCTGGCGAGGAGGTCTGCGCCACTGGTGAAATGCTCGCGATTGCGTTGGCGCGTTAGTAACTAGTTGGAGTCGTCCGCATGAACGGGAAAGGACCGGGCGAAGGCTTGTGCTTCATCCAGTATCCATGTTCTGAACGCTTCCAGAGGGCCGCTGTGTCGCATGTTGTTGGGATAGACGAGGTAGTAGGAGTCCTCGGCTGGAATGGATAGCGGATGGGCGCGGACGACACCTTGCTTCCATGCGATGTCAGGTACGAAGAATTCTGGAACCAACGCTATGCCAAGACCTGACTCTGCGGCGCGGATCATCATCGAATGCTGCTCAAACCCCGCACTTCGAGCGGGCAACGAGTTCTCGGGCATGTTCGCTGCTGTGAACCATTGTCTCCAACTGTCTGGGCGCGTCGTTGAATACAGAAGTGGGAACTTGAGCAAGTCTGCAGGCTCCTTGATTTCATCGGTGATCAAGTCTTTCCTGGCAATCACGATCATTTTTTCACCGAACAGCAACTCTGACGTGGCCCATGGCCAGATCGGCTTGCCGTGGTGAATGGCTGCTTCGAAGTGTTCCTCGTTGAAGGAAAACGGGTCCGAACGGACACCCATGTTCACTCTGATATGCGGGTACTGGGCA
>CALMCS010000829.1 GCA_937862875.1 uncultured Comamonadaceae bacterium | reverse complement strand
GGAGCGCTGCTTGAAAAAGTACCCTGGCACAGGTTGGCTCTGGCTGCTAAAATGCATGAAACGTCAATAAAAATCCAGTCATGTCTGCCTTGGTTTCATCCCCTGCCACCTCGTTGCGAGGCGCTGCCGCGCATCTCGCCGACGAGTTGCGGGCCGGGCGTGTCTACCGGCGCGAAGATCTTGCACGTCTGTCCACCGCTGTGGATAGGCATCTGCGTGAACTGGTCGCTACCGGAAAGCTCAAGAAGCTCGCTCAGGGCCTGTACTACGCGCCCAAGCAGTCCAGCTTTGGCCCGCTGCCGCCTGCCGACGAGCAAGTTGTGGGCGGTTTCTTGCGAGACAAGGACTTCCTAGTCTTCTCCCCCTCGGTCTACAACGCCGTGGGTCTCGGCACAACCCAGCTCTACAACCGCACCGTGGTCTACAACCACAAGCGCCATGGCGTCTTCAAGCTGGGCAACCGGCAGTTCGATTTCCGGGTGAAGCCGCGATTCCCCAAGAAGCTGACTCCCGAGTTCCTTTACGTGGACCTGCTGAACAACCTGGATGAGCTGGCAGAGGACCGCGACGCGGTGTTGCGCCAGGCGCGCAGCAAGCTGCCTTCGTTCGAGCCAGCCCAATTGCAGCGTGCCGCTGACCGTTTTGGCAACTTGGCCACGCGCAAGCGCCTGAGAGAGTGGTCTGATGGCTAATTTTTTACACGATCGGCGAGACTTCGATCAATTGCTCGCAGTCGTCGCGGATGAGCGAGGGCTCGATCCCATGCTGGTCGAGAAGGATTACTGGATCATGCATTGCCTCTGGGGCTTGCAGGCCCAAGGCTTCCAGTTCGAGTTGAAGGGCGGCACTTCACTGTCGAAAGGGTTCGGCGTCATCCACCGTTTTTCCGAAGACATCGATATCCGTATTGAACCGCCCTATGGCATGGACGTGAAGATCGGCCGCAACCAGGATAAGCCGGCGCACGTTGAGTCACGGCGCGCGTACTACGATGAGCTGGCCGCGCGCATCTCCATTCCGGGCGTTGAGCGCGTGGAGCGCGACACGCAGTTCGACGACGACAAGATGCGTAGTGCAGGCATCCGACTGGTTTATACGCCCCGTGCTGCGGCGCTTGCAGGAGTCAAGGATGGGATCCTGCTGGAGCTGGGGTTCGACGACACGGCGCCGAATCGTTCGGTCACGATCTCATCCTGGGCACTGGATGCGGCCACGGCCCGTGGGGTGAAAGTCACCAACAACCGGGCGACGGCCGTACCGTGCTATGCGCCAACACATACCTTCGTAGAAAAACTCCAGACCATCTCTACCAAGTACCGTCGGCTGGGGGAGGCGCAGTCCTTCCCTGCCAACTTCTTGCGCCACTACTATGACGTGTATTGCTTGTTGGCGCTGCAAGAGGTGCAGGATTTCATGCGCGACCCCGCCTACCAGGAGCGCAAAGCGCAGCGGTTTCGCACCGGGGATGAGCAGGTCATTGCACGGAACCTGGCATTCATCCTCGCGGACCCCGCTCAGCGCCAGCAGTTCACTCAGGAGTACCGCAAGACCGCCGCGCTGTACTACCAAGGGCAACCGGATTTCGATGCACTGCTGGCGCGGATTGGTCAGCACATCAATGTGATGTGAGTCGATCACGGCGGCGCTAGGTCAGCGTTGTAAGTTGGCGGCTATGCTGTGGCGCACTCAATGAGCAGGAATTATCGATTTCTATCGCTTACTGCTGAAGCAGTGTTTGTTTGCGCCGTTGCTCTTTGATGAGATCGTCAACTGCCGCGTGCAGTTCGTCGACCGAGCCACCGTCGTCGATAAACTCGTCCAATAGTGCTCCGAGATCATCTCGGGCGTTCGCACGAGCTGCATTCTCTTCTTTGGCCAATTCCAGTTGATCTAGATCGATGGCATACATTCCGTAGGCGCGCAGCAGCCATTCCTTGGCCATGTCCCGTTCGTCGCTCCCATTGCTATCGTAGCCATCGGCGCGAGGCCAATCGACGTAGTTATTGATGTCCGCTGCATCACCTACGAAACCGCGCAGAACGTCGATTGGCGTGTGGTCGACACTCCGGCATAGCCGCACAAATTCAGTAAGCGCGCGGTGAACCCATATTGACCGCGATAAAGCGGTCATGCTTGGCGATCAATCGTGATTTTTGAGGGGCGGCTGCCAGCGATGCGGCAGCAACTCCCCGACCTGACTGGCACGCTGCGTCGGCAGACGCGCGAGCACGTCTTTCAAATAGGCGTAGGGGTCATGACCGTTCAGCTTGGCCGATTGGATCAGACTCATCACCGCGGCCGCACGCTTGCCGGCCCGCAGCGAGCCCGCGAACAGCCAGTTGTTCCGGCCAATGGCGATCGGCCGTATCTGGTTCTCGATGTGGTTGTTGTCCACGGGCAGGCGCCCGTCGCCTGCGAAACGCGTCAGCGCCGTCCAGCGTTTCAAGCTGTAGTCCAGTGCTCTTGCCGTGGCCGAGCCGTCCGTGATCTTCTGCCGGGTCAGCAGCATCCACCGGTGCAAAGCATCGAGCACCGGTTTTGAGCGCACTTGCCGGATGCGCTGTCTCTCGTCTGGCGCTAGGTCCCTGAGCTCGCGCTCAATCTCGTAGAGCGCGCCGATCTGCTGCAGCGCGCTTGCGGCGACTTGGCTCTTGCTGGCCGCGTGCAGATCGAAGAATTTCCTCCTCGCGTGGGCAAGACAGCCAACTTCAGTCACGCGACCAGTGGCAAACCCGGCCTTGTAGCCCGAGTAATCATCACAGACCAGGCTGCCCCGCCAGTCACCCAGGAAGGCTCTGGCGTGTTCGCCAGCGCGGGTTTCGCAGAAGTCGTAGAGCACCGCTTTCATGCCCTCAAACGCGCCGGGCGCGTAAGCCCAGAGGTAGGCCCGGTGCGTCTTTCCATTACCGGGCTTGAGCATCTGCACTGGTGTTTCGTCCGCGTGGAGCACGCCGTGTGTGAGGATTTCTTCTTTCAATGCATCGACCAGTGGCTGCAATTGCACACCGCACGAGCCCACCCACTGCGCCAGCGTCGAGCGCGCAATCTCGAATCCGGCGCGCCCGAAGATCTTCTCCTGGCGGTAGAGTGGCAAATGGTCGGCATACTTGGCCACCATCACCTGGGCCAGCAGCCCGGCTGTCGGGATGCCTTTGTCGATGACCTGCGCGGGCACCGGCGCCTGAATCAGGGTTTCACACTGGGTGCAGACCCACTTGCCCCGGACATGGCGCTCGACCGTGAACACGCCTGGCTGGTAGTCCAGCTTCTCGGACACGTCCTCGCCGATGCGTTTCATCCGGCATCCACAGCCGCAGGTGGTGGATTCGGGTTCGTGATGAATCTCGCGGCGCGGCAGGTTGGCAGGCAGCGGCTGGCGCCTGGGTTGTTGTTTCTCACGCGGCGCGGCCGCGGCAGAGGTGAGCTGCTCAATCTCGTCGCTGACCGCCTGCAGGTCGGCGTCCAGCGTCTCGTCGAGCAGGCTTCGCTGCTCGGCGCTGTAGCGCTCGGACTGCGCGGCGAACTTCAGCCGCTTGAGCAGCGCGTTCTCGTGAGTGAGCTTGTCGATGAGGGCTTGCTTGTGCCGGATCTCAGTGCTTTGCCGGGTGACTTGCTCGTCTTTAGCTGCCGCTGTCCGGAGCAACGCCTCGACCATCTCGCGCAGTTGGTCTGTGCTGAGTTCTGACAAAGATTGCTGCGCCACCATGGGTCACAGTGTGCCAAGAGCCAGCTCCCCCGAGCTATTGGAAGATTCCCCAATTGCACAGCGTGAGCGTCAACAGCGACCACTCAGACCAGGGTGATGATGCCAGCCTCTCCCATGCGTTGCCAGGGCAATCCCAGCACCAGGGCATCAAGCTGGGCGCGCTCCAGCCCGCAGTTGGCACTGTCCGCCGAAGGCCAGATGAACTTGCCCTGGTGCAGCCGGCGCGCGGCCAGCCAGATGCCGATGCCGTCATGCACGAGTATCTTGATACGGTTGGCGCGCTTATTGGCAAAGAGATAAGCCGTGTGCGGATGCGCGGCGCCGAAGACGGCTACCACTCGGGCCAGCGCGGTATCGGTGCCGGCGCGCATGTCCAGCGGCGCGGTGGCCAGCCAGGCAGCATCGATGCGGATCACCGCAGCCACTCGCGCAGCCAGGCAGCGCACGAGGCTGATGCTTCCAAGGGCCAGCTCACCGTCACTGAGCCTGTCGGGCGTTTAATCTCAATGCGGATGTCCGTCAAAGTGCTTGCCTGCGGCTCGAGCGGCGATAAAGCACGGCTGCCCATCTCGCCCACGCTGGGCGGCTGAAGTTCAATGGCCACAAAGGCCGGCGCGTTGTGCTGCAACTTCCCGGGCAAGGCGCGCTGGCGCTCTTCGCGTATCCAGCGATGGACTGTGTTCAGGTTGATCTGGTGGCTCATGGCCACGCCAGCGACCGAGACCCCGGCCTGCTGGCAGGCCTGGATCACCTGCGCTTTGAGCTCTGCGCTGTAAAACCGCCGCACCGGGCGCTGCTGTGTCGAGTCTTGTGCCATCGTGTCCACGATCTCCTTCGTGGGTACGATGCCTGATCAGATTGCTCGATTCAAGATGGTTTCACCACGCGCATACCACCAAAGGCCTGCATCTCGGAACCAGCCCTTTTCGGTGGTGATGGCCTGCACT
>CALMCS010000828.1 GCA_937862875.1 uncultured Comamonadaceae bacterium | reverse complement strand
ACCTCGACGGGTGCCGGCACCTGCGTGGTGGCCGCCAATCAAGCGACGGATGCCAACTACCAGGCGAGCTCCGGCAGCGTTTCTGTCCTCATTGATATGGCCGCACAGCAAGCACTCATTCTCGCCCCTTCATCGAGCGCCTTGTCGCCCGGTCAAACCGCGATGTTGACGACCACCGGCGGAACAACCAACCTGCCAGTCATCTACGCCATCCTCGCGGGTTCACCCAGTGTCTGCACCTTGTCTGGTACGACGGTGAACGCGGTCGGCGTGGGTAGTTGCACGCTCCAGGCGACCATGCCGGGCGACGTCAACTACTACAACGTACAGACGTCACCGATCACGATCAACGTGTCGAACCAGCCGCAGCTTCCCATCTCGGTGAGCTCGAACAAGACGACCATGGCCCCGACAGAGACCGCCAACGTCACGGCAACGGGCGGCAGCGGCACCATCAACTTCACGTACGCGGTGGTCTCGGGCGGCACATCCTGCACGGTGCATTCGAATACGGGCCTTGTCACCGCAACGACCACCCTCGGCACCTGTGTGATCAACGCCAGCAACCCGGCTTCCACAGGCTTCGACCCTGCGACCAGCGCCAACAGCGTGTCCATCACCGTAGCCAACCGCCCCCAGGCCGCCATCAATCTGGCAGTCGACAAGACCTCGATCGCACCCCAGCAAACGGCCAAGGTCACGGCCACGGGCGGTAGCGGCACCATCGACTTCACCTACACGGTGCAGTCGGGCGCAGGCTCCTGTACGCTCGATAGAAAGAGCGGCAACGTCACGGCCACGGCCGTCGGCAGCTGCGTTATCAGCGCCAGCAACCCCGCCTCTACCGGTTACGACGGGGCCACCAGCGCCAACAACGTGACGATCAATGTGGCGAACAACCCGCAGGCGCAGATCACCGTCAGCGCCGCCAGCACCAGCATTGCGCTGAATGCGACGACCACCGTGACGGCCACCGGCGGCAGCGGTGTGATCGACTTCAGTTACGCCCTCGTCTCGGGAGCCACTTCCTGCACGCTGGATGTGAAAACTGGCGTGGTCACCGGCAAGGCCATCGGTTCTTGCGAGGTCCGTGCCAGCAACGCGGCGTCGCCAGGTTTTGATGCCGCGACCAGCTCGAACAGCGTGACCATCAGCGTCGGCAAGGCTCCGCAAAACATCACGTTTGCATTGCCCGCCGGTCCGATGGTTCTGATCGCACCCGATCTGGCGTTGACCGCAACCAGCGATGTGGCAAGCCTCACGGTAACGACCTTCGCCAGCAAGACCAGCGCCGTCGGCGAAGTGGTGGGCACCACGCGCAAGTTCTACACCGCAGGCACCTGCACGGTGACCGCCAGCCAGGCCGGGACCACCGACTATGCCGCTGCTGAAAAAGATGCGAGTGTGCAAGTGACCTTGCCAGCAGGTACCTCAGGCACGGTCTCTGGCAGCATCAAGGAAGGCACGGTCACCGCTGAAATCATGGGCGGCGACGGCTGGACGTTTGGCCCACAGGGCAACCCCAACTGGGAAGTGACCGGATTCTTCCCGGTGAGCGGCGAGAAGCCACCGGCCAACCTGACTTTCCCAGCTGGCCTGTTCGGCTTCACTGCCATCAATGGTCCCAAGGGCACACCCGTCACCATCAAGCTCACCTACCCCATCACGTTCCCTGCGAACGCGCAGTATTGGAAATTCGGCAAGACCGCAGACAACGCCACGGCACACTGGTATCAGTTGCCGAACGCGACCATCTCCGGAAACACCGTGACCTTTACCGTGACCGATGGCGGCGTGGGTGACAACGACCTGTTGGCCAACTCGGTGATCAAGGATCCGGGTGGCGTGGCCGTCAACAGCGACACCACTCCTGTGACGCCAACCGCGCCCACAGCCGTTCCAACGCTGGGCGAGTACGCGCGCTGGATGCTGATATTGCTGGTGTTGGGAATGGGAATGGGCGCGCTGGTGCTGAAGCGCCGCGAGTCCTGAGTCGCCGAAGTTTCGGTTTAAAAATCGCTCAAGGGACGCAGGCGTCGCTGGCTTTCAAAGCGGCGCTTCTCCCCGGTCACTGGATCCACAAACTCCAGTGACCGTGCGAGCAATTGCAGCGGGTTGGAATAGTCACCCTCCTCCGGATCGTTCACCTCGGGGTAGAGAGGATCGCCCATCAACGGCAGGCCCAGCGCTGCCATGTGCACGCGCAGCTGGTGGCGCTTGCCGGTGACCGGCTTGAGGCGATAGCGCGCAAACGCACCCTGCCGCTCGATCAGCTCCATATGCGTATGGCTGTTGGGCTCGCCCGGTACCTCGTGCATGCGAAAGAATTGCGCGCTCTCTTCCATGCGACTGTGGTGCTCGCGGGGGAATGGCACATCGGCTCGCCATGGCGCAACCGCTTCGTACTCCTTGAACACCGTGCGATCGCGGAACAGCGACTGGTACTTGCCGCGCGTTTCGCGTTGTACCGAGAACATCACCAGCCCCGCCGTGTCGCGGTCGATGCGGTGAATCGGCGAGAGGTCGCGCAGGCCCAGACGATTCTTCAAACGCACCAGCAAGGTGTGCTGCAGATACCTGCCGCTTGGCACCACGGGAAGAAAATGCGGCTTGTCCGCCACCAGTAGATGGTCGTCCTGATACAGCACTTCCTCGTGGAACGGAATGTCCGCCTCGCCCTGCAACTCACGGTAGTAATAAAAGCGCACGCCGGGTGCGAAGGCGCTGTCGGGCGTGGCCGCAACGCCGAACTCATCCACCACATCTGAGGCTTCGATGCGCGCAAGCCACGCGTCCCTGGACACGGCAGGCAAGCGGGTCGCCAAGAAATCAAGCAGGCGGCCCTCGCCCTCCATGGGAAGGACGATGCAACTGGGCGCTATGCCGTTGCGCATGGGCAGCACGCGCGGATCGTTGGAGTTGTGCATGGGCGGCGATTGTAGAGAGCTGCGCTTGCCTCGCAGACCCATCGCCGCCAAATTCCGACGCGTCGGTCGGACTCTGGTCTCTGGTTAATGAGGCTGATCGCTCGAATCTCGCGGTTTGTTGTCTCCCGCCAGATCGATCGCAGAGCCTCGAATCAACTCAGCGAATTCGAGATTGGGGTCCATGATCACATCGGTCGGCTCACCCATGAGTGCGTCGACTGGCGTTTCGATCGGACTTTCCTCATCGTTGACCGGAGGCAGAGGTGTTTCGACATGCACCATCTTCTTTTGATGGGCAGAAGCAATATCAGCCAGCGCCAGCATGGCGGCCTTGCGACTGGGCCAGCGCTTGTTGGGCACCCCCACCTCGCCACCATCCACCACGATGGCGCTGAAAAAATAATGCTTCCCATCGCGAGCCATGCACAGGGTCGCGGTGAAGGTAGCGTCATCGAGGACGCCCTGCACTTTTTCGCTAGTGAGAGGAATCATGATAGCTACCATTTTGAGGGATCAATAGACATTATTAATCAAACAAAACTGTGACAAGTAGGTAAAAAGCCCGTTACACATGAAATCGTTGTTCTGTTGGTGATTTATCCAACAACCTGTAAAAGGGGGTTGCTTCGCTTCTTGAAGCATGCAAATCAGGACAGAAGGGACTTTTCGGGCGATCAGCGGTCTTCCAACCCGCGTTGCCCTCGTTACGCTTTTGCTAAATATCTCCTCACTCCCGGCTTAGCATCCGCGAAACACTTTCCAGTTGCCGCTTCAGGGCGACAACCGAACGACAGAACGATGGCAGCAATAAGATCCCGAACCCCAGCATTGACTCGATCCAAAACGGCAATCCTGCTCCGCGGCAGGAGCGCATTGCGCTGGCTGCTCGGATCGCTGGCTGCGGTGGTGCTTCTGCTCGTGCTTGCAACCGTGGTGATCACCCATTGGGACTGGAACAGCGCACGCCCCTGGGTCTCCGAACAGGTCAGCAAGGCCACGGGACGGACCTTCAGCATCGACGGTGACCTGTCGGCGGACTGGCACTGGCCCCAGCCCCTGGAACGCGGCTGGAGCCGCTGGATTCCCGGTGTGACCGTGCAGGCACACAACATCAGCCTGGGCAATCCAGAAGGCTTTGCGATTGAGGACGAGCCCGCCAAGGGCAGCGCGGGTCTGCCTGCGGTGCCGCCCAAGCACGAACCCGGGTCGCGCGACAAATCGGTGGCGCTCCCACATTCCGAAGCCAGTGCCACAACGAGTGCCACAGCTAAAACGGCAGCGGCCAACGCCAGCAAGCCGGAAGAAGGTTCCAGCAGCGCCATCGAGAGCGATGAGGAGCACGACGAAAAGGCCGATGCGGCAGATGCCCGCCGCCTGCTGGCACGCGAAACCGACAACGGCGCGGATGTCCAGTCACCGCCGCGCAGCGCGCAGACCATGGGAACGATTGCGCGGGTGTCTGCGACGCTCAGGTTGCTGCCGCTGCTCAGCCGCACGGTGGCGTTTGATACGGTGGTATTGACCGCCCCCGACATCGTGCTGGGCCGCGACAAACAAGGTGCCAACAACTGGACCTTCCAGTTGTCAAACGATGCAGACAAGCCCTCCTGGAACCTGAGCCTCGGCCAAGTCGTCATTCGCGGCGGCTGGCTGGGCTACGCCGATGGACAGAAAGACCTCGCCCTGCGCGCGCGCATCGATACCGTCCAGCCCGACGGCGACAAGACAGACAACCGCTACGGCGTCCACGTGGTGCTGCAGGGCCGCTACGGCAAGGCGCGTGTCGAAGGCGAAGGATTGGGCGGACCGATTCTTTCGCTGCGCAACAAGACCGTGAACTACCCACTCCACATCAAGGCCCGCGCAGGCAGTCTGCGCGCGGAGGCAGAAGGAATTTTGTCCAATCCCCGCGCGTTGTCGGACATCGATCTGCAGGTGTCGCTGCAGGGCGCGAGCATGGCGGATCTGTATGCGCTCACCGGACTGGTCTTGCCCAGCACACCTGCCTTCAAGACCCGCGGACGCTTGCTTGGGAGTCTCGAGCCCGGCAAGGCGGTGTGGGAATACCGCGACTTCGACGGGACGGTCGGCGCCAGCGATCTGCATGGCAGCCTGACCTACACCTCGGGCGAGCCACGTCCACGCCTTGAAGGCCGGATGCTGTCCAAGAAGCTGCGCCTGGTCGATCTGGGCCCACTGGTGGGCAGCAGCTCCACCCAGGCCGCGACGCTGAGCAAAAAGGGCCGCGTATTGCCCGACACCGAATTCGATACGGAACGCTGGAACGCCATGGACATGGATCTCGCGTTCACCGGCGAGAAAATCATTCGCCCCGCCAACCTGCCGATCGAAAACCTGAGCACGCGCGCCGTTCTCAAGGACTCGCAGCTGCAGCTCTCCCCGCTGCGCTTTGGCGTGGCCAAGGGAAAGATCAACGCCGATGTGGTGCTCGACGCACGCAAGCAGCCACTGCAGGTGCAGGTTCACGGCACGGCCGATGCGGTGCAACTGTCGGCGCTGTTTCCCAAGGCCGAGCTGATGCAGAAAAGTTTCGGGCGTCTGGACGGTGCCTTCTCACTGGTCAGCCAAGGCAACTCGATTGCCAGCATGCTGGGCAATGGCAACGGCGAAGCCAAGTTGTTCATCCGCGATGGCACATTCAGCAAGCAACTGCTCGATCTGGCCGCGCTCAATGTGGGCAGCATCATCGTCACCAAGCTGTTTGGCGAAAACAAGGAGGTGAAACTGCGCTGCGCGGTGGCCGATTTCGCCATCAAGAACGGCGTGGCAAGCACGCGCGTTGCAAAGCTCAGCACCGATGAGGCCGTGGTGGAGGCCACGGGCACCGTCAATCTGAAGAACGAGACACTCGACCTGAGCATCAAGCCGGAATCACTCAAGTGGAAGTTCTTCTCGCTGCGCACGCCGTTGTATGTGAACGGCACGTTCGCTGATCCCAAGGTCGGCGTGCAAGCCGGCCCACTGCTGGTACGCGCCGGCGTGGCGGTAGCCGCCATCGTTGCCGCACCCGTTGCGTTGGCACTGGTGCCCCTCACCGTCCCCGCCGCCCAGGATGACGCCAACTGCAAGACGCTGCTGGCCGGCGTCAAGTAACCGTAGCGCCGACAGCTTGCCCGTCAGAACGCCGCCGAGATCCGCGACTCCTGCTCTACCGGGCTCACGATCACGATGATCTTTGTTCCGGCCGATGGCTGCGTCACGACGCTCATCGTGCCGCCGGCACGCATGGCGCGCCGCTTCATGTGCGAGAGCCCACGGCCCATATAGCCGACGCGGGCGGTGCTGCGCATGCCCACGCCATTGTCGGCAACGCTCAGCAGCCAATCCTTGGGATTGCCCTCGAAGTGCGAGCGCAACTCGATGGTGAGCTGCGTGGCCATGGAGTGTTGAAGCACGTTGCTGACCGCCTCCTGCACCAGACGGCACAACTCCTTGGCACGCACGCCCTTGGGCAGGTTCTCATCCTGATCGACTTCCATGTTCCAGGTGAGCTGAATGCCACGCTTGTCGAGCACCGGCTGCAAGCGGTGGCGCAGCGCACCCAACTTTTCGCTCAGGTTCCCCTTGTGGTCACTCATGACATCGACCAGCACCCGCAGATCCAGCATGCATTGCTCGAGCGTCTGCATGACCGGGTGTGACTTGGTGCTGGGCGAATCGAACAGAATCATCGCATTGACGATTTGCGACCCCACCTGATCGTGCAACTCGCGCGCAATGCGTTCACGCTCGCGGCGCAGCGCCGACGCGATCTGCGCCTTGCTGCGGGGATGCCAATACAGC
>CALMCS010000827.1 GCA_937862875.1 uncultured Comamonadaceae bacterium | reverse complement strand
AACTCGGCTTCATCAGCTTCGGCGGCGCCGCCGGGCAGATCGCGAGCAGGCATTCCGAGCTCATCGCGCGCCTCCGCGGGATCAGCGAGAAGCGGTTCCTGCACGCGCTCAATTACTGCATGCTTTTACCCGGACCCGAGGCGCAGCAGCTGGCGACCTACATCGGCTGGCTGATGCACAAGAAATGGGGCGGCTTCGTGGCCGGCGCATTGTTCGTGTTGCCATCCTTCTTCATCCTGGTCGCGCTGTCGTGGGTCTATCTGCGGTTTGGCGATCTGCCGGTGATTGCGGGCATCTTCTACGGCATCAAGCCCGCCGTGACCGCATTGGTGTTGCACGCCGCGTATCGCATCGGCACGCGCGCGCTCAAGAACGTCTGGATGTGGACGATTGCGGCGCTGGCCTTTGTGGCGATCTTCGCTTTTCATACGCCGTTCCCCATCATCGTTCTGGCCGCAGCTTTGGTGGGTTACCTGGGTTCGCGATGGGCACCTTCTGTTTTTGCGTTATCCGGCAGCCACGGAGCGGGCTCCAAAAGCTATGGTCCGGCGCTGATCGACGACGACACGCCACCGCCACTCCACGCCCGCTGGTCGCGAGCCGTGTTGGGGAAAATTCTGCTCGTAGGCATCGCTCTGTGGGCGCTCGTGATGGGCGCGTTGATTGCCTTCCAGGGACTGGACAGCACGCTCGCGCAGATGGGATGGTTCTTCACCAAGGCGGCGCTGCTGACCTTCGGCGGTGCCTACGCGGTTCTGCCCTACGTCTATCAGGGAGCGGTCGAGCACTTTCAATGGCTGAACGGCGCGCAGATGATGGACGGCCTGGCCCTCGGCGAAACCACGCCCGGCCCGCTCATCATGGTGGTCACCTTTGTGGGTTTTGTCGGTGGCTGGCAGCACCAGGTCCTCGGGTCCGACGCGCTGTTTCTGAGCGGCCTCATCGCCGCCACGGTCACCACGTTCATGACCTTTCTGCCGTCGTTCATCTTCATCCTCGCGGGCGGCCCATTGATTGAATCCACGCATGGCAAGCTGGGCTTCACCGCGCCGCTGTCAGCCGTGACTGCGGCGGTGGTGGGCGTGATCTTGAACCTGGCCACCTTCTTCGCGTACCACGTGCTGTGGCCTCACGGATTCAACGGTGCGTTTGATTGGACTTCCGCGGCCATCGCTCTGGCAGCCACCGTCGCGCTCTTTCGCTTCAAGGTTGGCGTGCTGACGCTGCTCACCTGCTGCGCATTGGCAGGACTGGCCGTGAGGTTCGTGCACAGCCTTTGATGAGGTCATTCGGGCCACTTGTTCAGTGAATGGGTTTATCTATGCACGTTATGGATGACGTGCATAGAATTTTCGATTTTCTATACATGTGAATAGAAATGCACTCCCTTGTCACCCTGACCCCGGAGCGTTGTCATCAGCGCAAGTGCTCGATTTGATCCGTAGCGATTGAGTAGCGCGGTGCCTCGAATTCAAAGTGAAAATCACCCGGCATCGCAAGGGCATCGGCAATGTTGCGTCGATGTTTGCGAGCTGTTGGTAGCCATCAAAGCTCAGCAGCACATGGGTCGACCGCCCTCGATGTGTGATGAACACAGGCCCTTGCAGAGCGGCGCGTTTTGCCTTAGTTTTTTATGGCTGAACTCTCGACTTGATCGCGTGGTAGTGGACATCATTGCAACTTCCAAGTCTGAACTCCGAGGGACTGTCGAGACCCATGGACACTCTTGCGAGAGTCCAACGGGTTGCTTCAGGCGTGCGTTTCATCCGGAACGTA
>CALMCS010000826.1 GCA_937862875.1 uncultured Comamonadaceae bacterium | reverse complement strand
AAATCTACTAAAGCTCAAAGAATTGCGCGGCGTGCTGGCAGGCGATGAACAAACGCGCTGGGCCGATATCAAGGCCGAGTTTCTGCGCCAGAAGGCCATGGGCGGTGCAGGGGCCGATGCGGGTACGCGTGTGGCGTCGCAGCTGGTGGATCTGGTCGCGGCCACGCGTGATCTGGCAACTGCTCAGCAGTCGAGTGCCGAGCTGTCCCAATCGAGCACCGAAAAGCAGAACCAACACTGGATGCAACTGGGGCAACTGCAACAAGCACAGGCCAAGCAAACGCAGGTGGAGTGGGGCGAGCTACTGAGCCAGTTGCAAGCGGCGCAACGTGCCACGGACGAGTCCTTGCGGGGCCTTGGCAACGCGCTGGCACGGCCCGCTCCAACATCGGCCATGCCCGAGTCCAGCGAACACGCGGCGCAACTGCTGGGTGCCATCGTGCAAAGCGCGATGTCGCCGGTGACGGAGCACTTGGAGCATTCGCGCCGTCAACAACTGGGTCTGCACCGCGTGCTGATGCAGGTGGCTACGCGCATGCAGGAGCAGATCGACGCGCTGCGCCATCAACCGGGCGCCAAGCCGACCTTGCGCGGTGATGAGATCGACAACGCTTTCACGGTCATGGCGCGGCAGGAAATCGACGACCGCAAGTAGCAGTCAATCCCCCAAAAGAAAAACCGGCACGAGCCGGTTTTCTTTTGTCTGGGTGCTGATCGATCAAAGAGTGATCAGCAACGGGCCATCAACCCATGGCAGGGTAGTCGGTGTAACCCTTCTCGCCACCACCGTAGAAGGTGCTCTGATCCCACGCGTTGAGCGGCGCATCGGCCTTCAGGCGCTCGACCAGATCGGGGTTGGAGATGAAGGCCTTGCCGAACGCCACCATGTCGGCGTGACCGCTCTCGATGGCCTTCTCGGCCAATGCCTTGTCGTACCCGTTGTTGACCATCCAGGCACCCTTGCCGCCAAACTTGCGGTAGTTGTTCTTGAAGTCGGCGTAGTCGAACGGACGACCTTCGACTTCGCGCGGGCCGCCGGTTGCGCCTTCGACCACATGCACAAAGGCCAGGCCAAGAGGGGCCAGTTGCTCGGCCACGTAGTCGTACAAGGGTTGAGGATGGCTGTCGATGATGTCGTTCGCTGGCGTGACGGGCGAGAGGCGAATGCCCACCTTGCCGCCGCCAATCGCGTCGACCACGGCGCGGGTCACTTCGAGCAGCAGACGCGCACGGTTCTCGATCGAGCCACCGTAGTCATCGGTGCGCTTGTTGGCACCGTTCTTGAGGAATTGCTCCAGCAAATAACCGTTGGCCGCGTGGATCTCGACACCGTCAAAACCGGCGCTGGAGACCGCATTGCGCGCAGCCAGCACGTAGGCGTGAACAATGCCGGGAATCTCCTGGGCCTTGAGCTCGCGGGGCACCGAGGTGGGCACGAAATGGCCGTTGCCGGTGGCGTGATCGACCAGATAGGTCTTGGTATTGGCAGCGATCGCCGAGGCCGACACAGGGGCCTGAAAATCGGGCTGCAGGTCCACATGCGAAATACGGCCCACATGCCAGATCTGCGTGACGATCTTGCCGCCGCGCTGGTGCACCGCCTTGGTGACCTTCTTCCAACCATCGAGCTGATCGGAGCCATACAGGCCCGGCACGTCGGCATAGCCCTGCGCCTGATGGTCGATGGCCGTGCCTTCGGTGATCAGCAGGCCGGCGCTGGCGCGCTGCTCGTAGTACGTGGTGGTGATGTCCTTGGGGATCGCATTGGGCGAACGATTGCGCGTGAGCGGTGCCATCGCGATGCGGTTGGACAGTTCCAGATCACCGGCTTTGATGGGGGAAAACAGCGAGGGGTTGGACATGGCGTTCAGCACTTTCTCAACGGGTAACGAATGAGGAATGAGGAGGGCCACACCGCGCATTCGGGTTTGAATGCGCGACGTGACCGGTGCTGAAGATTAGTCCGATAACGTAAACCCTGCATTAGGCTTTCGTCAGCGCGGATTGCGGTTCGGTGTTAGCCATCCCCTGCCGCGTGCCTTCTGGCGCTTGGCGCGTCAGACGGGCTGATTGAGTCGGTTATGGCGCACGATCCACTGCTCGAAGGCCTTCATCTGCGAGGTCACGAAGTCCCGCGTCAACGCGTCGGTGCACTGGCCATTCGCGTCGAATTTCTGCGCCGCATTGCCCACGAAAATCTCGGGCTTCACGAGGACTGCGGTGTTCAAGAACAGCAGCACCTTGCGCAGGTCATACTGCACGCGCGCGCCGCCCAGTGGGCCGGTGGTGGCGGAGAGAATCGCCACGGGCTTGTTGTGAAACGGCTGGTCTTCGCCGCGTGAGATCCAGTCGATCAGGTTCTTGAGCATGCCGGGCACCGAGAAGTTGTACTCGGGCGTGACGATCACCACACCGTCGGCCTTGCGAATGCGCTCGCGCACGGCTCTCACGGACTCGGGCATGCCCGCTGCCAGCACGTCGGCGTTGAAAGGGGGCACGTCGCCCCATTCCATGGTGCTGAGCTTCATCGGTGCAGGCATGCATTCGCCTGCCAGGTTGAGCACCATGCGGTTGAAAGACTGACTGCGGGCGCTGCCGCAAATTCCGACGATATCCATAGTGTGTCTTTGGCGTTGGTGGGTGGATTGAATGGATGGCTCAAAAAGTCGCGGATTCGACAAGCGATTTTGACGCGATTTCCAGATGGATGCTGGCCGCGCCCGCGCCTCAGTCCTGCAGCGGAATACCCACCTTGGCGATCACCGTGCGCCAGCGTGCGACCTCGCTTTGCACCATCGATTTGAACTCGGCCGGCGTGTTGGGTGCGGGCATGCTGCCTGCGCCTGCCAGTGTCTTCTGCACGCCCGGATCCTTGAGCGCGAGATGCGCGTCGGCGACGAGCTTGTCGATGATGGCTGCGGGCGTGCCTGCGGGAGCCGCCAGACCCAACCACGAGCGCACTTCAAAGCCCGGCAGCGTGGCCGAGACGGGAGGAATATCGGGGGCCGTGGGCCAGACGCCGGCGCTGGTCACACCGAGCGCGCGCAGGCGTCCGGATTTGATGTGCGGAGCCGCCACGGTGAGCGTATCGGTGAGCACATCCACGTCGCCCGCAATCACGGCCTGCACGGGCGCGCCGCCGCCGCGGTACGGCACGTGCAGCAGTTCCACGTTGGCGGTGGAGCCCAGCAACTCGCCGACCATGTGCTGCGTGGAGCCCACGCCGACGGAGGTGAACGTGACCTTGCCGGGCTCCTTCTTGGCCATGGCGATCAGGTCCTGCAAGGTCTTGGCGGGATGCTCTGCGCGCACCGCCACCACGAACGGAAATGCCGACACGGTGGAGATGAACGCGAAGTCATTCACCGGGTCGTACGGCAGCTTTTTCTTGAGCGCTGCAGACACCGTGTGCGCGCCGGTCAGCATGACCAGGTTGTAGCCATCGGGCGCGGACTTGGCGACGGCGTTGGTGGCAATCACACCGCCCGCACCGCTCTTGATATCGACGATCACCGGCTGCTTGAGCGACTCCGACATTTTCTGGCCAATCAGGCGCGCCACCACGTCGGCATTGCCACCCGCTCCGAAGCCGTGCGTGAGCGTGACCGCGCGGGTCGGGTAGGGTGCCTGGGCCCAGCTCATCTGCGGCAGCGCGAGCGCGGCAGCGGCGGCGGAAATGAGGGTTTGGCGGCGCGTGATGTGGCGGGTTTGCATGATGGGTTGTCTCCTCAATGATGCGGTGCGTTGTGTACGTGAGCGATGAACGGAAAGCCTAGGTGCGTGCGTAGCCGCTTTGTGCGCCGTAGAGCTTTTCGCGCTGCGACCAGTCGTGCGTTTCGTTCCACAGCGCCAGCACTTGCATGGCCTCGGATTCGAAGACCTGGTAGCGCGCGGGATCGCAGGTGCGAGCCGTCAACTCGAGGCGGTGACCCGATGGATCGAAGAAGTAGATCGAGGTGATGAAGTCGTCGTGATTGGTGGGACCGACCACGTTGATGCCCTTGGCCTGCAGCTGTTCCTTGGCTTTCAGCACGGTCTCGACGTTCTCCACTTCGAACGCGAAATGCTGCACCCAGCCGGGGGTGTTGGGGTCGCGGCCAGAGGGCTCGCCGTCATCCTTGGGGCACTCGAAGAAGGCGATGTTGCTGCCGTCTTCCATCTCGAAAAAGATGTGGATGTGCGGGCTGTATTTGCCGGTCGACGGCACATGGTCTTCGCCCATCGCGTGCGAGAACTTGAGGCCCAGCACCTCGGTGTAGAACTTGACGGTTTCGGCGGCATCCTTGCAGCGGAAGGCGGCGTGGTGAAGCTTTTTGCACAGCATGTTTTTGTCTCCTTGGGACCTTGGGATTCAGTTTTGTGCTTCTTGCCATTGCGGCTTGAAGAACGGTGTGGGCAACAGGAATTTCGATTCCTGGCTTTGCAGCAGCGGCAGCATCTTGGCCACGTAGGCCTGCCATTGCGGGTCGGCCGCCAACTGCGCGCGGCGCTCGGCGCGCTCGTTCAGATCGGTGTAGGCCCACATGTGGATGATCTGGTTCAGCGGACCGGTTTCGGTGGTGTAGTAACCCACCATGCGGCCCAGAATGCGCTGCTGAATCTGCAGGCCCTCGGCCTGATACAGCGCGAGGTAATCACGCCATTTGCCGGGGATGGCGGTGTAGGTGCGTTGCTCGACGATCATGGGGTGTCTCCGTTGCTGGCGGCGGCCTGCAAAGTGCCGGTGCAGATGCCAAAGCCGATGGGCGCAAAACCGGCGCGTTCGCAGCGACCGCGGAAGATCACTTCGTCGCCGTCTTGCAGAAAAGTGCGCTGCTCTTGCGTTGCGGAAACGGTCAGCGCTTCGGCACCGCCGCGCGTGATTTCCAGCAGGCTGCCGAGCGCCTCCTGACTGGCCCCGGACACCGTGCCCGAGCCCATCAAATCGCCGGTATCGATGGCGCTGCCGTTGCTGGTGTGGTGCGCCAGCATCTGCGCAAAACTCCAGTACAGCGTTTCGGTGTTGGAGAGCGACAGACGCTGCGCAGGAAGGTCTTTTTCGCGCATCAGGGCGGTGCGCAGTTGCGCTTCGATCTGCAGGTTCAAGCCACCGCTGGCCTGATCGTTGGCGTCGAGCAAATGCGGCAGCGGAGCCGGGTCGCCCTCGGCACGCGCGGCCATGGCGATGCGGAAGGGGGCGAGCGCTTCGGTGGTGACGACCCAGGGCGACACGCTGGTGGCAAAGGTCTTGGCGAGAAATGGGCCGAGGGGTTGGTACTCCCACGATTGAATGTCGCGCGCCGACCAGTCGTTGAGCAGCGAGAAACCGAAGACATGGTCCCACGCATGCTGGAGCGCCACGGGCTCGCCATCGCGCGACGAGGCGCCGATGTACATGCCGAGTTCGACTTCGTAATCGAGCCGCTTGGCGGGCGCGAACACCGGTGCGGGCTGGTCTGCTGCCTTGAGTTGTCCCCAGGGCCGCTGCACGCGCGCACCGCTCACGCGGATGCTGTTGGCGCGGCCGTTGTAGGCGACCGGCACGTACTTGTAGTTGGGCAGCAAGGGCGCATCGGGGCGGAACAACCGGCCGGCGTTGGTGGCGTGGTGGACCGATGCGAAGAAGTCGGTGTAGCCGGCGACTTTCACGGGCAACAACAGTTCGACTTGGGCGATGGGGTGCAGCGCCTTGGAGAGTGCGTCGCGGTGCTGTTCATTGCTGGCGGAGAGCAGGCGCGAGAGTTGGTGTCGCAGGGCGGAGGCCGCGGCATTGCCCATCGCCATGAGGGTGTTGAGGTGCGGCTCTGCGCAGGCTTCTGCGGCTTGGCGTGCTAGATCGCTGAACAGGGCTTTGCAGGCACTGACGTCGAGGATCTGGTCGCCGATGCCGACTCCGCAGCGTGGAGCTTTGTCGGTGCCTGCTTCACGGAATACCGCGAAGGGCAGGTTTTGGATGGGGAAGTCGCAGCCTGGCTGGTTGGCGCTTTCTACCCAGCTGCGCAGTTGCGCGTCGTGTGTGGCGTTGATTTCTGGCGACTTCACAGGCTATGCCCCCCATCAATGACGATGCGCGTGCCCGTAGACGTGCGTAGAAGGGCCGTACACGCTAAAACAGCATCAGCTACATCCGTAGGGGTCACCACACGCCCCAAAGGCGTTCTAGCGGCCTTCTGTTCGATTTCTGCGCGGCTGCGTCCTGCCACGAAGTCGGTATCGACCGAGGCGGGCGAAACGCAGAGGAAACGCACGGGGCCGAAGGCGCGTGCCAGGGACATGGTCAGCGTGTCCACGGCGGCCTTGGCGGCGCAGTAGGCCATGTTGCTGCCGTTGCCGGTGAAGGCGGACACCGATGACACGCTCACCACGACCGCGTCGTCGCTGGCGCGCAGCAGCGGCATGAGCGCGTGGATGATGGCGTAGGTGCCGCCGGCGTTGGCCAGCAGCACGCTGTTGAAGAGTTCGGGCGTGAGGGTGTCGAGGTCGGAGTGCGCGATGCGCTGCGTGTAGCCCGCCGAGTTCACCAGAATATCGAGCCTGCCGAAGCGCTCCTTCAGCGCTTGGGCTGCGGCGGTATGGGTGGCGGTGTCGTCCAGCGTGATCTGCAGGATCTGGTG
>CALMCS010000825.1 GCA_937862875.1 uncultured Comamonadaceae bacterium | reverse complement strand
GGGCTTCTTCGAGCGGGTTGAGGTCTTCGCGCTGGATGTTTTCGATCAGCGCCATGGCGGCGGCGGCCTCGTTGGGCACGTCGCGCACCAGCACCGGGACTTCGTTCAGGCCGGCCAGTTTGGAGGCGCGGAAACGCCGCTCACCGGCGATGATTTCGTACTTGCCGGCGTTCTCTCCATCGACCAGCTTGCGCACCAGGATGGGCTGCATGATGCCCTGCTGCTTGATGCTCTCGGCCAGCTCGTACAACGCGCCCTCGTCCATGCGCGTGCGCGGCTGGTACATGCCGGGAACCATCTCGCTGAGGGCCAGCTTGCCGACGCTGCCCTGCTCCCCTGCCGCGCCGTCCTTGCCGCTGTCAGGTGCCTTGTCGGCCACTTTGGGGCCGAGCAACACTTCCAGTCCACGTCCCAGTCCCTTTGGTTTCTTGGTGACCATAGTTCTTCAATCCTTGGATGTTTCGAGAGAGACCAGCAAGTCGTGGCCAGCGGGCCAGTTGCCAAGTCCGGATTCAGCGTTGATATGCCCGTGCGCGCCCAGATTCACCAGGCGCGAGCCCCACGCACTGCTCATTTTTTGAGCACGTTCGAAGCTGCAATACGGGTCGTTGTCGCTGGCAACAAGAATGCTTTGGAAGGGCAGCGGCTGCATCAGCACCGGGCCCCAGCCACGCAGTGGGACGATGAGGTCGGGCTGCTCCACGTCGCCCGGGGCGACCAGCAAGGCGCCCTGCACCTTGCCCACGTTGTGCGAATGCGCGGCCCACCAGGCGGTGAGAATGCAGCCGAGGCTGTGCGCCACCAGCAGCACCGGGCCGGGCGCATCCACCACGACCTCTTCAAGCCGCACGCTCCAGTCGCCGCGCAGCGGACGCATCCAGTCGTGCTGCTCGACGCGCGAGTAGCCATACGTCCGCTCCCAGTGGCTTTGCCAATGGTCGGGACCGGAGTTTTGCCAACCCGGCAGGGTCAGCACCGTCAAGGGTGTCGAGGAGATGGTGGAGGTCATTGCGCGGGCGCCAATCACATCTTCTTGATGCGCTTGACCATCTCTTGCGCGAACTGCACAAACGCCACGCTGCCCTTGGCGTTCGGGTCGAACACCACGCCCGGCAAACCGTAGCTCGGCGCTTCCGCCAGACGCACGTTGCGTGGGATCACGGTGTCGAACACCTTGTCGCCGAAGTGATCCTTGAGCTGTTCGCTCACCTGGCTTTGCAGCGTGATGCGCGGGTCGTACATCACGCGCAGCAGACCGATGACCTGCAGGTCGGGGTTGAGGTTGGCGTGCACCTGCTTGATGGTGTTCACCAGATCGGTCAGGCCTTCCAGCGCGAAGTATTCGCACTGCATGGGCACGACCACGCCATGGGCGCTGCACAGACCGTTCAGCGTGAGCATGGACAGGCTTGGCGGGCAGTCAATGAGGATGAAGTCGTACTGCTTATCCACAGCCGCCAGAGCCGCCTTGAGGCGCTTCTCGCGCTGCTGCAGCGTGACCAGCTCGACCTCGGCACCGGCCAGTTCGCGGTTCGCGCCCAGCACGGAATAGCCGCACTGCTCGGCCTTCACGGCGGCTTCCTTGATGGTGGCCGACTCCAGCAGCACGTCGTACACCGTCAGCTCCAGCGCGCGCTTGTCGACGCCCGAGCCCATGGTGGCATTGCCCTGTGGATCCAGATCGACCAGCAACACGCGCTGGCCGATCTTGGCCAGGCCTGCCGCCAGGTTCACGGTGGTGGTGGTCTTGCCAACGCCACCCTTTTGATTGGCAATGCAGAAGATCTTGGCCATGCGTACTTTTCTAGGTGTCGATTATTTGGAAATGGCCAGCTTGATGCCAAAGCCAATGAGGAAGATGCCCGCCGTCTTTTCCATGATGCGTGCAATCGTTGGGTTGGCGCGCATGCGCTCAGCCAGATAGTGTGTGAGCAAAATCATGACAACGCTATACGTGAAAGTCAACGTAGAGACGGTCACCGCCATCGCCGCGAAAGTGATCATGCCCTGATGGGCCGTGGGATTCACAAACAGCGGGAAGAAGGCCATGTAGAAGATGATGGCCTTGGGGTTCAGCAAGGTGATGATGATGCCTTGCCGGAAATAGTGGTGCGGCTCCATGTGGATCACGGGCGCATCGCCCGGCTTGGCCCGCAGCATGCGCCAGCCGATGTAGGCCAGATACGCGGCACCCAGCCACTGCACTGCGTGAAAGGCGGCGGGATAGGCCTTGAGCAAGCCCGCAACGCCCGCCACCGCGGCCCACATGAGGACCTGATCGCCGGCAATCATTCCCGCCGTCGTGGCGAGTCCGGCGCGGATCCCGCTCTTCCCTGTCGACGTGATCAGTGCCAGATTCCCTGGGCCGGGAATGCAGAGAAACACAATGATCGCCGCGACAAACGCGCCGTAGTCAGCAATACCGAACATGGAAAGCGCCTGCTGGCAATTGGGAAGAGAAGCGTAGTTTAAGCCACGGGTCGCAACCACACGATGCAACGATCTGCATCGAGGCTGGGAACCTTGAGTTGTTCCACGTGAAACACCTGCACATCGGCAGCCAGCGCCGCCATTTCCTCGTCGGGATGCTTGCCCTTCATGGCCAGCCACACGGCATGAGGAGCCATGGCCGCACGCGACCAGGTGGTGAAATCCACCAACGATGCGAACGCGCGGCAGCTCACCACGTCGTACTTTTCGGTCAGATTTTCGACGCGCGCATGGATGCCATGCAGGTTGGGCAGGCGCAAGGTGGCTGCGGCCTGGTTGATGAAGGCCGCCTTCTTGGCGACCGTATCCACACAGCTCACATCCAACTCGGGGATGCAGACGGCGAACACGACGCCCGGCAATCCACCGCCCGAACCCACATCCAGCAACTTGCCACGCTGCTCTGCCGGCACGCTGGCGAGATGCTTTTGCAGCGGCGGAACCGCGGCGAGGCTGTCCAGCAAATGGTGCGTCAGCATCTCCTGCGGGTCACGCACCGAGGTCAGGTTGTAGACCTTGTTCCACTTTTGCAGCAGCGTCAAAAAATCCATCAATTGGGTGAACTGCTCTTCGGACAGTTGCAAACCCAGGGCCGTTGCGCCTGCGCGCAGTTGCTCGTTCAAACTCTCGCTCATGCTGCTGTTTCCGCCAAAGTACCTGTCACTGCGGCGAACTCCTTGAAGCCGCCCTTCTTCAAATGAACCAGCAGCAAAGAGATGGCTGCTGGGGTTACGCCAGAAATGCGCGATGCCTGACCCAGGGTTTCCGGACGATGCTTTTGCAGCTTCTGACGCACTTCAATGGAAAGCGCCGGAACCTGCAGGTAGTCCAACTCGGCAGGCAAGCGCAGCTTCTCGAAATACGCGGCGCGCTCGACCTCTTCCTTCTGGCGATCGATATAGCCCGAGTACTTGGCGGCAATCTCGACTTGCTCGATCACCGGAGCACTCAGCTCGCCCAAGGTTTCACGTGAAACATCGGCGCTCTGGTACTTGCCGCCATTCATTCCGGCCAGTCCTTCGTAACTCACATCCGGACGGCGCAGCAGTTCGAACAGGTTGTACTCGTGCTCGATCGACTTGCCCAGAACACGTGCCGATTCTTCGGCAGGCAGATTGCGTGGGTTCACCCAAGTGGACTTCAGGCGCTCTGTTTCACGTGAAACAGCATCGCGCTTGCGGCTGAACGAATCCCAACGGGCATCGTCCACCAATCCCATTTGACGCGCCGTCTCGGTCAAGCGCAGGTCGGCATTGTCTTCACGCAGCTGCAGGCGGAACTCCGCGCGGCTGGTGAACATGCGGTAGGGCTCGGTCACACCCTTGGTGATCAGGTCGTCGACCAATACGCCCAGATAGGCTTCATCGCGGCGCGGCGTCCAGGCTTCCTGGTCGCGGCATTGCAGGGCGGCGTTGATGCCCGCGAACATGCCCTGGGCCGCAGCTTCCTCGTATCCGGTCGTGCCATTGATCTGGCCGGCGAAGAACAGGCCCTGGATCTGGCGGGTCTCGAAACTGCTTTTCAGCGAGCGGGGATCGAAGTAGTCGTACTCGATCGCATAGCCGGGGCGCAGGATGTGCGCGTTCTCCAAACCGGAAATGCTGCGCACCAGCTCGTACTGAATGTCGAACGGCAGGCTCGTGGAGATGCCGTTGGGGTAGTACTCGTTGGTGGTCAGGCCTTCGGGCTCGAGAAAAATCTGGTGGCTGTCCTTGTCCGCGAAGCGGTTGATCTTGTCTTCAACGCTTGGGCAATAGCGCGGACCCACACCGTCGATCTTGCCGGTGAACATGGGGCTGCGGTCAAAGCCGGAGCGGATGATGTCGTGGGTGCGCAGGTTGGTGTGGGTCATCCAGCACGGCACCTGTGCCGGGTGCATGGCCGCGTTCCCCATGAAACTGAACACCGGCAACACGCCCTCGTTCACTCCACCGGGCATGCCATCGCCAGGCTGCGCTTCGCACTTGGAGAAGTCGATGCTGCGGCCATCGAGGCGCGGAGGCGTTCCGGTCTTGAGACGACCCTGCGGAAGTTTCAGCTCTTTCAAGCGTGCCGACAGCGACACCGCTGGCGGATCACCCGCACGGCCGGCCGCGTAATTGTCGAGTCCCACGTGGATCTTGCCGTCGAGGAAGGTACCCGCGGTCAACACCACGGTACGGCTGCGAAAGCTGATTCCCACCTGAGTGACGGCGCCAACCACGCGGTCGCCCTCCATCATCAGGTCGTCGACCGCCTGCTGGAACAGCCAGAGATTCGGCTGGTTTTCCAACACCTCACGGATGGCCGCCTTGTACAGAATCCGGTCGGCCTGCGCGCGCGTGGCACGAACGGCTGGGCCCTTGGAACTGTTGAGAATGCGGAACTGAATGCCGGCCTTGTCGGTCGCCAGCGCCATCGCCCCACCCATCGCATCCACTTCCTTGACGAGGTGGCCCTTGCCAATTCCGCCAATGCTGGGGTTGCAACTCATCTGACCGAGCGTCTCGATATTGTGCGAGAGCAGCAAAGTTTTGCAGCCCATGCGCGCCGAGGCGAGAGCCGCTTCCGTGCCGGCATGACCGCCGCCAACTACGATGACATCAAAATTCTGGGGATACAACATGGAGTGTGACTCCGGGGACGCGCAGGCCCGCAAACATTAATACTCAATCCCGGTCGCGCGTCACCGGAAGGCAGACCAACAAGGGATCTGAAAGATCCGGTCTCACAAACAACCGCGAGCCGGGCAATCCTTGATTTTCCCACGCCACGGCAGTTCTGTCCTGAAAGCACCCGGAGCCCCGATGAACAGAAAGAAAAAGAAAGCAAAAGGAAGACAAAAGGAAGCCAAAGACAGAAGGCAGCAAAAAAAGAATCCGGTATCCCAACACCCAATTACGAAGTGAGCAGAGCCCCAGAACCAAGCCCCCGAATGACGAGATAGGGTCCTAGGCTAGGCGTCGATGGCGAAGACAGTACCTTGGTACGGCAAGGCATCGCAACAACGCATAGGGCCCTATATCGTCATCTCAAAACGAAAACTTCCAACCAAAGCGCAAACAACAACTTCGTCACAAGGCTAGTTCAAGCCCAAGCAAAAGTCATGTGTTCCACGTGAAACAAACTTGTAGATGGCTGGGTTGTGCAAGACTGTTCTGGTGGGTATAGCATGTGGTCGCCCTTTCCACTTCTACTTTTGAAGGCACTCCAATGAAGCTGTACTACTCCCCTGGCGCTTGCTCCCTGTCCCCACACATCGTGCTGCAGGAACTTGGACTGAAATACACACCGGTCCTGGCCAGCACCAAATCCCACAAGCTGCAGGACGGCACGGACTACTACTCGATCAACCCGCTGGGCTACGTCCCCATGCTGGAACTCGACGACGGCCGCCGTCTGCACGAAGGCCCGGCCATCGTCCAATACCTGGCCGATCAGGCTCCAGAGAAAAAACTGGCCCCTGCCAACGGCACCTGGGAACGCTACAAGCTGCAAGAATGGCTGACCTTCATCGGCACCGAAGTGCACAAGAACTTTGGTCCCTTGTTCGGCCAAGGCTCCGACGAGGCCAAGAATGCTGCACGTGAAAAAGTCCTCAATCGCCTGAAGTTTGTGGACGGCGAGTTGGCCGGCAAGCAGTTCCTGATGGGCGACCAATTCACCGTGGCCGATGCCTATCTGTTCACCGTGACCAACTGGGCGAGCCTGACCGGCATCGACATCTCGGGCCTCACCAACATCGTCCAGTTCCGCGAGCGCGTCGGTGCACGTCCGGCCGTGCAGGAAGCCATGAAGGCTGAAGGCCTGATCAAGTAAGCGGTAAGCAATAAGCAAGGCGAAAGCACTGCTTAAAAAATAAGCAGCAGTAAGACGGCTTATCAGTCAAACATCCGGTGCCATTGCTAGCGCAGTGCCATCGGATTTTTCATACCTTTTTCCCACATCAGTCAACGCCACGCTCGCCGAACCCGCAGGTTCTGCTCAATCTCCCGCGCCGCCTGTCGCACCCGCTCAGAGATGCGCGGCACGCGCGCTGCGGTCATCCGCTGGGACAACGCGGCCACGCTGATGGCACCCAGCGGCGTGCCCATGCTGTCGCAGAAATGCGCGCCCACAG
>CALMCS010000824.1 GCA_937862875.1 uncultured Comamonadaceae bacterium | reverse complement strand
CGCTCTTCCGATCTACACTCGATACAACAAGCACCACCCGCGCTCGCGGCCGCAAGTTTCACAAGCGCTACACGCCCGTCGTGTTTGCGCTGTACATGGCGGCGTTCATGGCCTTGTTCATGTGCTCGTTGATTGTGGGCGTCAACACAGGGGTTGGCAGCGGATATGTCGCGCGCGTCCTCGGGACCTATGTGATCGCCATGCCCTCCGCATTCCTGTGCGTGCTGGTGATGCGGCCGCTGGTGATGCGCATGGTGGCGGCCACCGTGCACAGTTGATCGGGGTGTTCCGAAAGTCAAAACCTCGGCGGCGCTCGGCTGATATCTGACCGGCCTGCTACCATAGCCCCGCACAGAGACCCATTGCAAATGCTGACAAGCCGCGCGGATATATCGCCAACGGCGAGCGCACACATCTCGTTTCAAGCATAGTGACGCGGGGTCTGGCGCGCGCACGTTTCATTTTCATCTTGGTGATCGATACGCTGCTTCCAGTCCCAGCTTGCAATTGCGCAGCAGCGCCCTGCAACGCGTTGCCTCCCGAGCGGAGTGCATGCCCGCCGGTCGGTCCCTGATTTTTCGGGATGTGGCCAGCAAAACCCTCCGTATTCATCTCGGTAACCGCCCCGCGAACGCTGGCCGTTGCTTTTGCTTTTGGAACTACGAATGAACGTGACGTTTGGTGCGTACTACACCCTCATCATGGCGGTTCTCGTGCTCTTGCTTGGCAAGTTCATGACTCGGCATATCCGCTTTCTGCGCAACTTCAACATTCCAGAGCCCGTGTCTGGCGGTCTGTTGGTCGCGGCACTGATCTTTCTCTTGCACCAATTGACGGGTCTGTCGGTGACGTTTGAAGGCAGTTTGCAGTCGGCCTTCATGTTGGTGTTTTTCTCGTCCATCGGACTGAGCGCCAACTTTTCCAAGTTGCGTGAAGGCGGCACCGGACTGTTCATCTTTCTGGGCGTGATTGCGGTGTTCATCCTGATGCAGAACGCCGTCGGCAGCGCACTGGCTTCGGCACTCGGTCTCGATCCATTGATCGGTCTGGTGGCGGGTTCCATTACCTTGGTCGGCGGCCATGGCACGGCGGGGGCCTGGGGTTCGGTGCTGGAGAACCAATACGGTTTGACCGGCGCGACCACTCTGGGTATTGCCTGCGCAACCTTTGGCCTCGTGATCGGCGGCCTGTTTGGGGGTCCTCTGGCCAAGCGCCTGATCACCAAGCACCAACTGGCGGCCCCGCGCACCGAGGCCGAACAGCTCAACCCCATCGCCAGCGCCGTGGCCGAGGGCAGCGATGTGGCCAACTTTGAATCCGCTCACCGCGCACCTCGCCTGATCACCGCCGATGCGGCCATCGAGACGCTGGCGCTGTTTGCCGGCTGTCTGGCGTTTGCGGAGTTCATGACCGGCGTGACCAAGGGCACGGCCATCCAATTGCCCACCTTCGTCTGGGCGCTGGGCGGCGGCGTGGTGATTCGCAATGTGCTCGACTACGTATTCGGCTACAAGGTGTTCGACCGTGCGATCGACGTGTTCGGCAATGCCGCGCTCTCGATCTATCTGGCGATTGCGCTGCTGTCGCTCAAGCTCTGGGAGCTGAGCGACCTGGCCGGCCCGTTGATGGTCATTCTGGCCGCGCAGACCATCGCGATGGCGCTGTATGCGAGTTTCATCACCTTCCGCGTCATGGGCAAGAACTACGATGCGGCCGTGCTCGCCGCGGGTCACTGCGGCTTCGGCATGGGTGCCACGCCCACGGCGGTGGCCAACATGCAGGCCATCACCAATCAATACGGCCCATCGCACAAGGCCTTTCTGATCGTGCCATTGGTGGGCGCGTTCTTCATCGACATCATCAACGCGCTGGTGTTGCAGGGCTTTCTCAGCGTCATACGCTGAGTGCACTGGCGGGCGCGGGCGCAGCACCGAACAGGTATTGCGTCACGCCGTCACCCGCCTCCACGCGCGTGCACTCCACGCCCCAGACGCGTTGAATGCACTCGGGCACCAGCACCTCGGCCACGGGCCCGCATCGCGCCTCTCCATTCCCGATGACCAACACGTCGTGTGCGTAACGCAGCGCCAGATTGAGGTCGTGGACCACGGCGATCACACCAATGCCCTGCTCTTCGGCCAGGCTCCTGAGCAGCAACATGCTGTGATGCTGGTGCGCGATGTCGAGCGCGGCGGTCGGTTCATCGAGCAGCATCCAGCGCGGACGGCCATCGCTCGGCGCATCCCACACCTGGGCCAGTGATCTGGCGAGATGCGTGCGCGCACGCTCTCCGCCGGACAAGGTGTTCACATTGCGATGCGCGAGATGATCCACACCCGTGAGTCGCATGGCGTCCCCCACGATGCTGTTTTCCTGCGGACTGGGCTGACTGCGATGCGGATAGCGGCCCAGCTCCACCACCTCGAATGCGGTGAAATCGAACGCCACGCTGCTCTCCTGCGGCATCACCGCGCGGCGTTTGGCGAGCTTGTGGGATGGGTAGGACGACAGCGGAGCGCCATCGAGATACACGCCACCGAATTGCGGTGCGCGCTCGCCCACCAGCATCGACAGCAGCGTGGATTTTCCCGCGCCGTTGGGCCCGAGAATGGCGCTGAAACGACCCGCCTGAAATTGCGCCGAGACCGTCGCCAGGCGCGGACCGCGAGCGATGCCTACGCCCAGCGAGCGGCACTCCAGCGTGTTGATCGGTAGATGGATGGCCGTACTCGTTGCCGTACTCGTTGTGATACTCGTTGCGGCATTCATACCTTGTTCCTGAACTGGCGCAGCATCACCAAAAAGAGCGGCACGCCGATGAAGGCCGTGAGCACGCCCAGCGGCAACTCTGCCGGCTGCACGATGGTGCGAGCCACAGCGTCGGCCAGCACCACCAGAATCGCACCGAGCAAGGCGGATGCGGGAAGCACCACGCGATGATCGGGCCCTGCAATCAGGCGAACCCAATGTGGAGCCACCAGGCCCACAAAGCCGATCACGCCCGTAGTGGCAGTGACTGCGCCCACGGCGAGCGCGGCAACGAGGACGGCGCGCCGTTTGGTGCGCTCCACCGCCACGCCCAGCAGATTGGCCTGCGCCTCGCCCAGCGCGATGGCGTTCAGCGGGCGGGCAAGCGCCAGCCCCGCGACCAGACTCGTCGCCACGGCAGCACCCACCATCGCGACCGCAGACCAGCGCGACGCGCCCAGACTGCCCAGCAACCACAGCTGCAGATTGCGCAATTGCTCGTCGGACGAAATGAAGCTGAGAAACCCAATGCCGGCCCCCGCGAGCGCGTTCACTGCCACGCCTGCCAGCAGCATCAAGCCCATGCGCGTGCCGCCGTTCACTTGGCCGAGGGCATACACCAGACTCGTCACCAACAGGCCGCCGAGAAAGGCCATGGCCACCAGCGTCCAGCTCCCCATGGAGTGCGGCAACGACGGGAACCACCACGAGCCCAGCACGATGGTGATGCCCGCGGCCAAGGCGGCACCGCTGCTCACGCCGATCAAACCGGGGTCGGCCAACGGGTTGCGAAACAGGCCCTGCAGCAGCGCGCCGGAGAGGCCGAGGCCCGCACCCGCCACTACCCCCATGAGCAGGCGCGGCAGGCGAATATTGAAGAACACCAGATGCTCGGGGCCGGTGGTCGCGCCGCCGGAGATGCCCGACCAGACCACCGCCAGCAAGCGATCGACGGGAATTCCGTACGCACCCGTGGCGCTGCCCATCACCACCGAGATCAGCAATAGCAGACCGCCGAGCGAGAGCGTTGCGCCGCGTGTCAGCCGGCCGTTGTGCATCAGCCGTGGCCTGGCTTGGAGAGAAGGCGCGGGACGCACCGTTGCCGCCACATCATCGGTCGCCGCCGACATCCCGGCTGCGTTCTGCAGGGGTACAGACATGCTCATGAAGCCACCTTTGCGTTATGCAAGCAATGTCTGCATCTGCGCATGCACGGACTGCACCACGGCCGGCAGGCGCGGGCCGAAGCCGAGCAACTCGTTGGCGTCCATCATGACCAGCGCCTTCTTTTGGAAGGCGGGTGTCAGTGCCAGCTCGGGCCTGCGCCAGAACGCGGCCACGCCGCCCATGGCGTCGATGCCCTGCGTGGTGTTGATGAGCACGTCGGGCGCGGCGGCGGCCATGGCCTCGGCCGTGAGGGAGCGGTAGCCCTGGAACTCGTTGACCGCATTGGTTGCGCCTGCAAAGCGAATCAACGCATCGGCAGCCGTGCCGCGACCCGAGACCTGCGGCGTGCCCGCATGCGCGAGCATGAACAAGGCGCGCGGTTGGCTCCTGGTCTTGCCCTTGGCCTTGGCACTTTGCGCGCCCTGCTCCACCTGTTTTTGCACATCGGCCCATTGCGCGTCGAGTCGGTTCAGCAAGGCCTGCGCCTGCGGCGCGTAGCCGGTCTCGCGACCCACCAGTTGCACCTTGGCCTGTACCTCGGCCCAGTTGTGCGGCGTGGGCACCAGCGCCACGCGCACGCCCGCACCGCGAATCTGATCGAGCGCCACCAGCGGACCCGCCTCCTGCGTGCCAATCACCACATCGGGCTTGAGCGAGAGAACGCCCTCTGCCGCGAGCTGGCGCATATAGCCCACCTTGAGCGTTTTGGTGGCGGCTTCGGGGAACAGGCTGGTGGTGTCGGTGGCGACCAGCAGGTCTTGTGCGCCGAGCAGGTAGACGATTTCGGTGAGCGCCCCGCTCAGGGAAATCACGCGCGGTGCGGCCTTGGCCGCAGACTGGGCAAATGCGCCCGGGGCCGTGGCCAACGCGAGCGCGCTGCCCACATATTGCAGGCCGCGCCTGCGAGAGAGCATGCCGTTCATGTTCATACCAGCGCTCCCTGCTCGGCGAGCGTCGCGCGCGGCAGCGGCTCGACCAGATCGCGCCAGACGCGCAGTTCTGGTTGACCGGGCTTGCGCTCGCCAAAGAACATCGTCATCAGATTGCCCTCTGCATCGAACACCTCGACAGAGGTCACGATGCCATCGACCGTGGGTTTGTGGATCAGCCACACCGCGTCGATCATGTCGGTGCGCAGATGCAAATTGAAGCCGGTATCGAGCACGTTGATCCAACGCGCTCCGCTCGGCGTATCGAGCGGCTGGATGTTGAGCACCGGGCCCGTGTGGATTTGAATGCAGCCGGGGTTCGGTACAAACACCATGATGGGCACGGCATCGACCGCCGCGTTCTCCAGCAATTGCGTGACCGCCTGGTTGCTGAGTTGCTCGCTGTACTCGCCGCGCACCAGTCGAAACGACTGCTGACGCTCTGCGCCAAAGCGGCGCAGCATCTCGAAGAACTCGTGCGTGTCCTGCATGGCGGCCCATGCATCGCGCAGGCCCGCGGCGTCGATATCCGCATCGGCAGCGATTGCCGCACGTGCTGCCGGCTTGCGGAAAACCGGTTGAGCGCTGGCATCGGCAAAGCGTGCCACGAGCGCATACCACGCCGACATATTGGTCGTCTCGCGGGCATACACCTTGTGCACCGCGCGGCCCTCTGCATTGAAGAATTGCAGGCTGCGCGTGGCCGGACGATCGGCATTGGCGGCCTTTTCGGTGACCGCAAAACCGGCCTTCCACTGCATGAAGAACAGGCGCAGATCGATCTCGCGCGACAACACCAAACCGACCGGTCCCGTCGCCGACACGTTGTGATAGGTGCCGGTTTTTTCATGCACCGTG
>CALMCS010000823.1 GCA_937862875.1 uncultured Comamonadaceae bacterium | reverse complement strand
AACACTGATCTCGCAAAGAGCGGTTTGAGGAAGCGATTCCTCAAGCCGCTTTTTTTCATTCTGCGAACGTCACTTCGAAAACTTCTTCGCCCCCGCAACGCACAGCACCACAACCAACGTCACCCCGATCATCGCCACGCTCACTGGCTCGTGCAGCAACCAAGCCGCCAACGCCAACCCAAAGAAGGGCTGCAGCAACTGCAACTGCCCCACCGCTGCGATGCCGCCCAGCGCCAGCCCGCGATACCAGAACACGAAACCGAGAAACATGCTGAACAGCGCGACGTAGCCAAGGCTGAGCCAGCCCGCAACGCTCACGGCCCCCAACTGCGCCGGCCACCAGCGCAACATCGCCACGGCCATGAACGGCAGCGACAGAATCAACGCCCAGGAAATCACCTGCCAACCGCCCAGACTGCGAGAGAGCTTGCCACCCTCCGCATAGCCCAGGCCACACAGCACGATGGCCAGCAGCATCAGCGAATCACCTTTGAGCGACGCACTGCCAGCGTCGCCCAACGCGAACGCAGCCACCAGAGCACTACCGATCAGCGAGAACACCCAGAACGCCGCACGGGGCCGCTCGCCGCCGCGCAGCACGCCAAACACCGCCGTCGCCAGGGGAAGCAGGCCGACAAACACCACGGAATGGGCGGAGGTCACATGCTGCAAGGCCAGCGCGGTGAGCAGTGGAAAACCCACGACTACGCCGACGGCGACCACGATCAGCGAGAGCCATTGCGAACGCGTCGGAATCCTCTCCTTGCACAACAGCACAATCGCCAGCGCAAGCAGCCCCGCCATGCTGGCGCGCGCAAAGGTGAGGAACAAGGGATCGAAATCACGCAGCGCCAGCCGCGTGGCGGGCAGCGATCCGCTGAAGATCAGCATGCCGACAAGGCCACTCCACCACCCTTTCGCGCTCGCCGAATGGCTCGCACTCTCCATCGATGCAGTGCTGTCAGTGGCAAGCGTAGTCATGATGTGTTTCCATTTTCCAGACACTGCGGGATTGCAGAATTTGGATCGTAGAAGCATCATTCAATACAATCAATAAATTGTCATGCATACATTCCACTCAAGGTTCTGAACCATGGCAGACACACGCTACAAACAGATCGTGGACGAGTTCGCTGCGCAGATTCGCGCCGGGCATTTGCCCGCCGGTACGCGTCTGCCCACGCACCGCAAACTCGCTGCCCAACACGGCCTCGCGCTGGTGACCGCGACCCGCGTCTACGCGGAACTGCAGGACATGGGACTGGTGAGCGGCGAGGCGGGACGCGGCACCTTCGTGAAAGACCTGTCACTGCCTCTCGGCCAGGGCGTGGACTACCCCACCGTGCCCGACGGCCATACCGACCTGAACTTCAACAACCCCACAACGCCGGGCCAGGCGGAGTTGTTGCGATCGGCGCTGCGTCAGTTGGCGAGCGAAGGCGATCTCGAATCGCTGCTGCACTACCAACCCCATGCAGGACGTACGCGCGATCGCGCGGCGGTGGCCGAGTATTTGAAACGACGCGGGCTCCCGCACGTCCAACCGTCGCAGGTGCTGATGACCGATGGCGCGCAGCACGGCCTGGCCGTCACCGCGATGGCGCTGCTTCAACCGGGCGATGTGGTGGCCGTCGATGCGCTCACCTATCCCGGCTTCAAGCTGCTGGCGCAAACACTGCATCTGGAACTACTGCCCATCCCCGCAGCGCGCAATGGCCCCGATCTGGATGCGCTGGAATCACTGTGCCAGCGGCGACGCGTGCGCGCCATCTATGCCATGCCCTCGCTGCACAATCCGTTGGGCTGGGTGATGGGTTTGCGGCGCAGACAGGAACTCATCACCATCGCGCGCAAGCATGGGGCGCTCCTCATCGAAGACGCCGCCTACGCCTACCTGGCGAACGATGCGGCACCACCGCTGGCAGCGCTTGCGCCCGAGATCACCGTCTACGTGAACGGACTCTCCAAAAGCATCGCCACGGGCCTGCGCGTGGGCTTCATCGTTGCACCCGAAGCGCATCAAGCGGCGCTGGAGCGCTGCATCCGCGCAACCACCTGGAACACCTCCGGCGTGATGACCGCGCTGGTCTGCCGCTGGCTGGAAGATGGCACCGTGGATCGGCTGGAAGTAGAAAAACGCGCAGACGCCAGTGCGCGGCAAAGCCTGGTCACGCAAATGCTCGCCGGCCACCGGCTGATTCGCCACCCGGCGTCCTACTTCGTCTGGATCCCGCTCGGGGAAGATGTGCGCGCCGATCTGGTCGCGAGCGACTTGCTGCGCCAACGGATTTCGGTGTCTACGGCATTGCCCTACGCAACGACCCCATCGGCACCCCACGCCCTGCGTTTGGCATTGGGGTCTGTGTCAATGGAGCGTTTGGAGGAGGCGCTGAAGGCGGTGCGCCGCGCCATCTGAACCATGGAGGCAGGAGTGCAGCGAAGGCGCATCTCACTCCTGCTCCGGGTGGCTACGCTGTCGGTATCCGTCAGCCCACCCAGTCACTGAAGCGTGTGCTCAGCGACGACGCAAAATGTGGATGAACTCATCACCCACGGTTTGCTGCTCGACCAGTTCATTGCCGGTCTGCTTGGCAAACGCCTGGAAATCGCGGATCGAACCGGTGTCGGTGGACACCACCTTCAGCAACTGCCCGCTCGCGATTTCTGCCAGGCCCTTCTTGGCGCGCAGGATGGGCAGCGGGCAGTTCAGGCCGCGGGCGTCGATTTCTTTGTCTACTTGCATAAAAATAAAGTACTTACTTACTAACTAACTTGCTAACTAACTTGCTGGATCTGGTGCTTCAGTTCTTGGGCTCTGGATTGTCCAGGCCGCGGCGGCGCTCGGCGTTTTCTTCTTCGGTGAAGAAAACCGGCTCATAGCCGCGCGTTTTCAGCCAATCTGCCAGCGCATAACCGGTCCCCGCGGGCCAGCATTTCAGGTCCTGAAAATCCATCATGCGATAGTCGAGCAGCTCGGGCGACAGGCGCACCTCGCCGGAGGCTTTCACATGGTACGCAATGATGATCTGGTTCATGCGCAGAAACTCGTACGCCCCCACGAGCGTGATGGCGCTCACGTCGAGATTGGTCTCTTCCTTGACCTCGCGCGCAATGCCCTCCTGCGGCGACTCGCCCGC
>CALMCS010000822.1 GCA_937862875.1 uncultured Comamonadaceae bacterium | reverse complement strand
GGAGGGCCGCGCCATGATCGTCGCTTTGCTCAACCAGAAAGGTGGCGTGGGCAAGACCACACTCGCCACCCACATCGCCGGAGAGCTGGCGATGCGCGGGCAATCGGTCATCCTGCTGGATGCCGATCCGCAAGGCTCCGCGCTGGACTGGACGCAGCGCCGAAGCCAGCAAGGCTTGCCAAGGTTGTTCAGCGCCGTGGGCCTGGCACGCGAAACCCTGCATCAGGAAGCCTCAGAATTCGCCAGACGGGCCGATCACGTCGTCATTGATGGGCCGCCCAGGATCGCCGCTTTGGCGCGCTCCGCGTTGCTGGCGGCCGAGCGCGTGCTTATCCCCGTACAGCCCAGTCCCTACGACCTCTGGGCTAGCGCCGAGATGGTGGCGCTGATTCGGGAGGCGCAGGTGTTCCGGCCGCAGCTAGCAGCAGCCTTCGTCATCAACCGGCGCGTCAGCACCACGGTGATCGGACGCGAAGCACGCGGTGCGCTGGCCGAGCAGCCGCTTCCTGCACTGCGCTCGGAAGTGCGCCAGCGCATCGTGTTCGCCGACAGCGTGGCCGCCGGCCGGGTCGCACGCGAGACGGCGCCGGACAGCGCCGCCGCGCGCGAGATCGCCGCGCTGGTGGATGAGCTGCTGCGGTGGCCGTCATGACAGCGAAGCCCGCATCCAACAGCAAACGCTCTGGCAAGCGCGTTGGCATCGGCGCGCGTCCGCCTGCGAATCCGCACGTCGAGGCGTGGATTCGCCAAGGCAGCGCCGAAGACCTCCAGAAAGGCGATCTCTATACCGCTCGCCTGACCCTCGACATCACGCCCGCCATGCGCTCGCGCATCAAGGTATCGGCCTTCACGCAGGGCGTGACGGTGGCCGACCTGCTGCGAGCACTGCTGGAGAGGGAGTTTCCAGAACACCGCAGGGAGAACACACCATGAACGCATCCGCTGCGCCTGCCGCTGACGCGGCCACGGCTGCACTGTCGCCGTCGCTCGCTGCGCTCACTGGTCGGCCTGCCGCAACGCCGCTGACGCGGGTTTCGCTGGCCTTCCTTGAGCACCGCTTCAAGCTCTATCTGCGCTTTGGCGAACCGGCGCGCACTCTTCGGTACGACCGCTGGCGGAGCGTCGCCGTATTCGTGCCCGACGCCATGTTCTGCCGCATCCGCTGGCAGTCCAACGATTACGGCACGATCCGCTGGCAACTCATGGTGATGCAGGCTTGTACGCCCTTGGATGCGGCGCAGCGCATTCCCGGCGTGCAGCCCGGCGCACGCCTGTTGCTGCACGCCGAGGGCGACAGCGCGGTGCGCGCCGTGCTGGAGCGCATCGACGCCATCGAGGCGCTGAGCATCGCGCCCGCTGCCGCTTCGCCTGCGTATTGGCGCACGCTGGGCAACCGGCTCGCGGCACGCTTGCCGCTACCCGACTACAGCGCCGAGCGGCACGCCGCCTGGCTGGCCGGGAGGGCGTTGCCATGACGGCTCATTCCACCGCCGTACATTCCGCCGAAGCCGCGTCGCATCCTCGCTCGCGCCTGCGCGCTCGCCTGGTGCTGGCTGCGCTGTCCGCCTGCGGCCTCGCTGCGCTGGCCTGGGCGTCCTTTGGACTGCCGAAGCCGCGCCTGATCTACAACCCGTCCGACAGTGTTCCGGTCGGCTGGTATCGCGTCGATCCATCCAGCAACCGGACCGACTCGCTGCCACGTCCGTTGTCCGTAGGCAGCATCGTGCTGGTTCCGCTCCCGGCCGAGGCTGCCACTCTGGCTGCGCAGCGTGGCTACCTGCCGACGCGCGTTCCGCTGCTCAAGCGCGTGGGCGCGATCGCGCCGCAGGAGGTGTGCATCGCTGGCAGCAGCGTTCGCATCGACGGCGTGCCTTCGGCCGCCGTGCTGCGGGCCGACCGCCTGGGTCGGCCGCTGCCATCCTGGCGCCAATGCCGGCGGCTTCGTCCCGGCGAACTGTTCCTGCTCAGCAGGACCAATCCGGCGTCGTTCGACAGCCGCTATTTCGGCCCGGTCAGCGCATCCGCCGTGATCGGCGTGGCGCGCCCGGTCTGGCTGGATTCACGCCCATGATGGCCGCCGATTCACTGCACGCAGACGTGCATTGCATCGTGCCATCAGGCGTGTCCATCCGGTGGCTGCTGCCGTGTCGTCGCGCGTGCAGTGCAAATGCGTTCGCATTGCACTTCGCGCTGCCTACGGCGCAGCCGTCCACTGTGCAGGCGTCTTGCCTTGAACGCGCCCGGCCTGCGGCCCTGGCCGCGTTCGCCGGTGGGCTGGCTGCCAGCAGCGCAGCGCCACCCGGCCGCCATTGCCGGGAGCGCAAGCGGGAGGCAAAGGCGGAAGGCAAGACAAAAGGACGCGGCACCGGCCCGCGTCGAAAGCCAGTCTGCACATGGGGGTGGCGCAGCACGGCGCGGCTTCGCCGCCGTGCTGCGTGTGGCGCTAAGCCCGCGCCAAGACAGGGCGGCCCGCGTGCTTCGCACGATGGGACACGTCGCAGCTTTCCGAGGGGACGGCCATGAGCGACCACCGCGATGACGATTTCCGCATCCGCCCCGGTGTCCCGAAGAACCGGGGCCAGGGCTTTGTTTCCAAGGTGCTCAAGCAGGTCGGCAAGACCAGCGGCGGCAAGTCGGCGATGCGCCGTCCGGCATCGACCGGGAGCACTGGAAAGCACGCCGGCCAACGGCCCGGCTCGCGCTTGGGGCGCGGGCATACGGCGGCACGCTTTGCGGGTGCGAAGTTGACGCCGCTGTCGCGCCGCGTGACCATCAAGTCCTTGCTGGTCAACCAGCGCCAAGTCAGCCCGCAATCTTTGTCGAAGCACCTGCGCTACATCGAGCGTGATGGTGCAGGCCGCGATGGAGAGCCGGGCCGGGCCTATGGGCCGCAGGCCGATGAAGCCGATCTGGATGCGTTCAAGGAGCGCTGCGCCGACGACCGGCACCATTTCCGCTTCATCGTCTCGCCCGAGGAGGGGGTCGATCTGGATGATCTTCGGACGTACACGCGCCATCTGATGAACCGCATGGAAGCCGACCTGGGCACGCGGCTGGAGTGGGTAGCGGTCGATCACTGGAACACCGACAACCCGCACACCCACCTCATCGTGCGCGGGCGCGACGACACCGGCAA
>CALMCS010000821.1 GCA_937862875.1 uncultured Comamonadaceae bacterium | reverse complement strand
CACGCGTTCGCCCGGTAGATACGCCGATGCGGGCTTGGTGCTGCTGAGTTCGGCGAGAGAGCCAAGGTTTTTCAAACCGAAAAAACCCACTGCGCGATTGCGCGCTTTCATGCAGGCCTCCACCCATTTTGGAGTCTTTCTGGCCGCCGCAATGAACAGCTCCAACGCACTGCGTTCAGTAGGTGGAGACTCCATGGCCCACGCATCTTGAAAACTCGCATTCGGCAAATAGCCTTGGATGAGGCTTTTGGCTGGAGGTGTGGTTTCAACTGGGCGATCGGTCATGCAGGAACCTCCAAAAAGCAAGCAAGCAAGCAAGCAAACAAACAGGCAAGCAAGAGAGCAGCGTACACGCTGGGCCGATTATGGGCTCGAGCGTCTGCTGCCTGCGCGCCTTGGAGGAAAGTGTTCGGCGCTCTCGCTTTGTACGTCGAGCCGCTGGGCCTGTTGCTGCAGCGCGGCAAGACTGAGATCCAGTTCGGTAATCGACTCGGGTTTCAATGCGTCCAGAAGCCGCACGTTGATGGCATGGATTTGCGGCCAGAGGGTATCGTGCAGTTGCTGACCTAACGCCGTCAAATGCAGTGCGGAGCCGCTGCGGTTGGCTGCCATGGGCGACTTCTGGAGCAGCCCTTTGTCTTGCAGCGAAGCAATGGCCCGAGATACGCGCGCGCGGTCCAGTTCCAGGCGTTCTGCCAGCACGGAAGGTTGCAGGCCCGGCTCTTGCGCGAGCCACATCAGCATGCCCCATTCGCGCCGCGTGACGCCGTATTGGCGTTCGCACAGGCGCGTGACGAGTCGACCTGATGAAGCCGACAGCTTGGCAAGGCGATACAACAGCAGATCGGCGGGCTGTTGCGGATTGGCCAGCGGTGATGCTTGTTGAAGAGGGGCAGGCGACATGCGGGTAAATACCGTGAGCAGTTGATTAGAACAATTGTGCCGTTTGTCACTAAATTTTTGTGCACAAGCTTATACGTTCAGGGTTTCACACCATGAGCAGAATTCAGTGCTTGTTCGCCTCCCGTTCACAAGAGAAATAAGTAGAGCCCCATGACCATTCAACGCCGTCAATTCATCACCAGCTCCCTGGCCGCCAGTTCTGCGCTGGCGACTGCGGGCCTGTTCGCCAGTGGCAGCGTGCAGGCGCAAGAGCTGCTCCGCATCATTGTGGGTTACCCACCGGGCGGCGGTAGCGACCGGGTGGCGCGCATCATTGCGGACAAGCTAGGTCCGCTGCTCGGTAGCTCCGTGATTGTCGAAAACAAGGTGGGCGCAGGCGGGCGCGTGGCCGCGCAATATGTGAAGACCGCACCAGCCAATCCGCCCATGCTGATGCTGGCGAATCCGGCGGTGATGGTCGTCTCGCCGATGGTGGTGAGCGATGTAGGTTACGACCCGGACAAAGACTTCACCCCCGTCAGCGAGGTGAACAGCTATGTGTTCGGCATTGCCGTATCCAGCGCCGTGCCGGTCAAGGAGTTGTCGCATCTGTTCGCCTGGCTCAAGGCCAACCCCAAGAGCGCGAACATCGGCGTTCCTGCGACCGGTAGCCTGCCGCACTTCTTTGCGCTGATGCTCGGCGACAAGGCCCAGGTGAAGGCCGAGGCCATTGGCTACAAGGGCTCTGCGCCGTTGATCACCGACTTGATCGGAGGCCAGGTGCCCGTGGCGGTCGATACCCTGGACGTGCTGCTTCCGCAACACGAATCGGGCAAGCTGCGCATTCTTGCTGTGTCGGGCGAGCACCGCAATCCGGCATGCCCCAATGTGCCAACACTCAAGGAGAGCGGGGTGAACTTGAGTGCAGAAGGCTGGAGCACGCTGTTCGCGCCCAAGTCGATGCCGGCCGCCCAAGTGCAGCGCTATGCCGACGCGATTCAAAAAGTGATGCGAGACCCGGATACGGTTCGATTGTTCAAGGGCAGCAATCTCGATCCGGTGGTGAGTTCGCAGGAGCAGACGCGCGTGCGTCTGGCGGCGTACAAGAAACAGTGGGAGCCCGTGATTCGCGAGTCCGGCTACAAGCCTTGAATGCGCCAAGAGAATACAGAAAACAGCAAAAAGAAAAAACTAGAACGTGAAGCGACCTAACATCATCTTTATCGTGGCCGACGATCTCGGTTACGCAGACCTTGGCTGCTACGGCGGCCGCAACGCGAGCTTTGGTGCGGTCTCTCCCGAGATCGACAAGCTCGCCGCCAACGGGCTTCGGCTCACCCAGGGCTATTCGAATTCTCCCGTCTGCTCGCCCACGCGTTTTGCGTTGATGACGGCGCGCTACCAATACCGTTTGCGCGGGGCGGCGGAGGAGCCGATTCGCACCAGCACGCGCGGGCGTGATGATTTGGGCCTGCCGCCTTCGCACCCCACGTTGCCGTCGATGCTCAAGGAGGCGGGTTATCGCACGGCGCTCATGGGCAAGTGGCACCTGGGTTACCCGCCGCATTTCAGTCCGCTGCAATCGGGCTATGACGAGTTCTTTGGGCCGATGTCGGGTGGGGTGGATTACTTCACGCACTGCGGCACCAACGGTCAGCACGACCTATGGTTGGGCGAAGAGGAAAAGCAGCAGGAGGGCTACCTCACCGATCTGATTACCGACTACTCGGTGGACTTCATCGACCGCGTGAAGACCGGTGCCGTGGGCGATGAACCGTTCTTTTTGAGCGTGCACTACACCGCGCCACACTGGCCGTGGGAAACGCGG
>CALMCS010000820.1 GCA_937862875.1 uncultured Comamonadaceae bacterium | reverse complement strand
CATGGACTGACGCCCGCCATCTCCATCTCCGTATGAATGACGTTCGGACTATTTGCCAGGTCCAACCCAACGCGGGTGACATTTCGAACAGCTACCAGATCGATGGAGGTTGAGACGCTGAAGGTTTTTGGATAAGTGGGTGCAATCCATAGCAGGGACCTGATGGAAAACCCGTTGCGCATTGCGCCCGCCGAAGTCGATACGTGAGAACGAGAGCAAGCGGAGGTTTTTTCCACATCGCATCAAGACGAGCGTTCGTGAGGCGCTGCTGGACTTTCTGGAGCTGCTCAGGCAGCAAATCGGGATGCTCAAAAGCTGATTGATGCTTGCTGGCGAGTGGTTGATGAAGCGTCTTGCAAGCAAGCTTTCCGACGCTGGCGAGCAGGGCTATGGAATTTTTTTCAGGGATTTTCAAAAAACCGAAAAATTTGTCGCTATAATTCGAGGCTCGACACTGCGGAGAGGTGGCAGAGTGGTCGAATGTACCTGACTCGAAATCAGGCGTAGTAGCAATATTACCGTGGGTTCGAATCCCACCCTCTCCGCCAACGACTTGCAAAAGCTCGTTGGTTTCAAAGCAAAAGGCCACCGGTAAGGTGGCTTTTTTGTTTGTCCGTCCACAATCAATAGCGCGATATTGTGTTGTGGGTAGCGGTTGGACGACCTGGCGATCTGTATTCAGGTGATCTCTCGTGCAAGTGCCTGCAGCAGCGGAGCCACTTCGCGCCGTAGCCAATTGACGTCGGGTGTGCGCCCCTGAAAGGTGCAGCTCAGGGCGGCCACGTCAATGCCTTGAATCCGGCCCAGAGGAACGGCGACGGCCTGTACGTCCGGAACGACCTCTCCTGCTGCCGTGCAGCAGCCGTACTGCAGATAGTCCTGAAAACTCTCCGTCACCTTTTGTCCATAGAGCTGCCATTGCTCTGGCTCCTTGACCTTGACCTGGTTCAGGAGCGCCTCTCGCATGGATGGCGTGCATCCCATCAAGTAGGCCCTTCCCATCGACGTACCTAGCAACGGGTGCGTGCTCCCCACGTCGTGTGAGTAGACGATGCCGCCGCTTGCGCGGACCACTTCGATATAGACCATGGAATTGCGATCTCGAATACCGATCGAGACATTGCAACTCAACGCGATTGCCAGCTTGTGCATGAGCGGTCTGGCACTTCGGCGGATGGTGAACTGCGCCAGCAGCGGGTAGCCCAGCGAGAGCGTGGCGGGACCCAGGCGGTATTTGCCGTAGTACTCGGTGGGAGCCAGATAGCCAAGGCAGCTGAGCGTATAGGTCAGGCGCGAAATCGTGGCCTTGGGCAGGTTCAGCATGCTGGCCATCTCGCTGTTTCCCAGAATCGGGCGCTCGGGCGTGAAGCAATGCAGCAGCTCCAACCCGCGGGCGAGGGTGGTCGCGAACTGTTTGTCCCCGGCGTACTCCTCAAGGCCCGTCGGTACGCATCTGTTCCAAGTGTTCTCCATGGAATTCCGATTATTGATATTGAATATGGAATATCGAAATATTACCTGATGCCGATAGGTACCCCTCCTACACTGATTCAAAGCCCCATTGATAGGGCGCAAATAGGAGACAACCAAATGGATGTAGGAACGCTTCCCGTACACGAAATTCCAGCGCTCGACGGCAACAACGCCCCCGTTCATCAGGAGGACCGTTGGGACGAGCTGGAAGTCATCGGCCAAGTCCCGACGGACATGAATGGTCTGTATGTGCGTAACGGCCCCAATTCTTTCTTTGAGCCCGAGTGGCGCTATCACGCCTATGACGGCGATGGCATGCTGCATGCCGTTCGGTTCCACAACGGCCACGCGAGCTACCGCAACAAATGGGTCAAGACCGAGGGCTTGCAGGAAGAGCAGGCTGCCGGCCAGTCTCTGTGGCGTGGCATCAAAGAAGCGCCGCGCGCCGACACCCCGGACGCACCGCTCAAGAACACCGCCAACACCGATGTGAAATACCACGCCGGTCGCCTGATTGCCATGTGGTATCGCTCGGGCATGCCTTATGCGGTTGACCCGGAAACGCTGGAAACGCTGGGTCGCAGCGATTTCGACGCCACTGTCGATCGACTCTCCGCCCATTCGCGTCCTGACGAGAACACCGGCGAGTTCATGTTCTTTGATTACGACATCAAGCCGCCCTTCATGCGCTATGGCGTGGTCGACAGCCAGCGCAAGCTGCAGCACATGGTCGACATTCCGATGGATCAGCCGGGTCTTCCGCACGACATGGCGATCACCGAGAACTACACGATCCTGCACGACTTTCCTCTGCGCCCCGATCCCGAGGCGCTCAAGATCGGTCGCTACAAGGTGCGTTTCAACGCCGATCAGCCATCGCGTTTCGCCATCATTCCGCGTTACGGCAGCGCCGATGAAATCCGCTGGTTCAATGCCAAGCCCACCTACATGCTGCATGTGGTGAATGCCTGGGAAGACGGCACCGAAGTGGTGATGGTGGGAACGCCGTATCGCCTGCATACCAAGGACGATGGCACGCCGGACAGCACGCGTCTCGAGAAGACGATCCATCTGCGCCAGCGCGATTTTCAGCTGTATGAGTGGCGCTTCGATCTGGCTACGGGCGAGACGACCGAACGCGTCATCGATGACGTGCTCAATACCGAATTTCCAATCATCAACAGCGCATACCAAGGCCGCAAGAACCGCTGGTCCTACCACGTGATCTTCCCCCAGGGTGGGCGCGAAGAACCCAGGTTTCCAGGCCTCGTCAAGTACGACCTCGAAACCGGCGGCTACGTGGCCTATAGCGCAGGTCCGCAGTACTTCTACAACGAAGCGGGTTTTGCTCCGCGTGACAACCCCCAGAGCGAGGACGACGGCTATCTCGTCATGTTCGTCTGGAATCCCAACGACAAGCGCTCCGAGGTGCAGATCTTCGACGCGCGGGAGGGCCGCATGGCCAATGGTCCGGTGGCACGGGTGGTGTTGCCGCGACGGGTTCCGCATGGTTTTCATGCGACCTATGTCAGTCAAAAAAATCTAGATAAGTGGAAGTGAGCAGCGGCAATGATTCAAGCAGACCAAACAACCATCGAAGAATATGAGTCCAAGGGCTGGTGGGGCAAGCAGACCTTGGGAGAGATCTTTCTCGATACCGCAGCGCGACAACCCGAAGTCTTCGCCGTAGCCGATGCTCCCAACCGTGCCGAACTTTTTGGCGGCACCCCCAAGCGTTGGAGCTGGAGCGAGTTGCGTGAGCAGACGGGTCGCATGTGCGCGTTGTTCGAGCAGCAGGGGCTGGTCAAGGACGACATCATCGTCGTGCAACTGCCCAATTGCGTGGAAATGCATGTGCTGTATCTGGCCTGCGCGGTCAGCGGCATCATGATTTCACCCGTGCCGATGCAGTACCGCGCGCACGAGCTGGAGTATGTGGTTCAGTCCACGCAGGCCAAGGGCTTCGTCAGCATCCAGCGCCTGGGCAAATACATGGCGGCCGACGAAGTGGCGCAGATGCGCGGCGCGCTGCCATCTCTGCAATGGATCTGGGCCTATGAAGATGGCTCCGGCCAGGCATTGCCCAGCGGTGTGTCCAGTCTCGATGCCTTGCTGGAGAGCAGCACGCCATGGAATGATGAGCAGATGCGCGCGAAGATCGAGCGCATCGGCCTGACAGCCAATGACGTCTTCACCATCTGCTGGACCTCCGGGACCGAGGCCCGTGCGAAGGGCGTTCCACGCAGTCACAACCAGTGGCTGTTGGTGGGGGCCAGCGTGATCGATGCAGGCCAGATGGTGCAGGGCACGCAGATGGTGATTCCGTTCCCGTTTGTGAACATGGCCGGCATATCGACCAGCCTCATCGCCTGGCTCATGACCGCTGGCGGCCTGCACCTCCATCATCCGTTTGATCTGAAGGTGTTCATCGAGCAACTTCAGAGCAACAGCGTCGACTACACCGTGGCCGCACCCGCTGTGTTGAGCATGTTGCTCAAGGCACCTGAATTGCTCGCGGGCGTGGATCTGACGCGACTCAAGCGCATCGGCTCGGGTGGTGGCCCGGTCGCCCCGTGGTTGTTCGAGCAGTTCTCGGAACGCTTCGGAATTGAAGTGATCAACTATTTCGGCTCCAACGAAGGCGCGGCCCTGGCTTCCACGCCGCTCGACATGCCGGACCAGCAACAACGTGCGAACTATTTCCCGCGCATCGGCGTGGACGGCTTCGAGTGGAAGGCCGTCAACGCTCCGAAGGTGCGCACGCGTCTTGTGGACGTGGACACGGGTCAAGAGATCACCGAGACAGGCCATGTTGGCGAGCTGCGCTTCAAGGGGCCGATGATTTTCACGGGCTACTACAAGAGTCCAGAGCTGACGGCGCAAGCCTTCGACGCGGAAGGCTACTACCGCAGCGGCGACCTGTTCGAGATCGCTGGCGATCGCAATCAGTTCTACCGATTCGCGGGACGCCACAAGGACATCGTGGTGCGCGGTGGCATGAACATCTCTTGTGAGGAAGTGGAGAGCCTGCTGCTGTCGCATCCCAAGATTCGCGAAGTGGCGGTGGTGGGGTGGCCCGATGAAGTGCTCGGCGAACGCGTCTGCGCCGTGGTGGTCCCCAAGAGCAACGACGATGCGGTCGACTTGAAGGAGGTCGTGAGCTTCCTGAAAGATGTGGGGAAAGTGGCTTCCTTCAAGTTGCCTGAACGCGTTGAACTTCTGAGCGAGCTGCCGCGCAACCCGGTAGGCAAGGTGCTGAAGCGGGTGTTGCGCGAACAGGTGCAGTCCATGCCGGTTTCCGGTTGATCGAGGCGCAATAGAAAGCCTCGGCAAGCGCCGAACCAAGCAAGCAAGCAAGTAAATAAATACAAAGGAGACAAGACATGAAACCATCGACGAACCCGTCTGCGCAGGCATCACCGAAGGCAGCACTGCTGCTGATTTCGGGAATGCTCAATCAAGAGTCGATCTGGAATTCGGTGATCACCAACATCCGCGAGCGATTGGGGGACCGCGTACACATCGCGGTGGCGAATGTGCTTTCGCAGCCTTCCATTCCCGACATGGCGAGCGACGCGTGGAGCGCGTTCGACGGCATTGCAGCCGACACGCCTTGCTACATCGCCGGATTTTCGATGGGCGGTTACGTGGCACTCGAGATGCTTGCGCATCCACGGCGTTCTCTCGCCGGTGCATGGCTGATTTCCACTTCGGCACAGGCCGAGAGTCCGGAGAGCTCGGCCATGCGGGAAAAAGCGATTGCCAGTTTTCAGAACGATTTCGAGAAGACGATCCAGGCGACGGCCAAATGGGGCACGTTCGAGAAGACACCAGAGCAGATCGAGCCACTCGTCGCGGCGATGCGCGAACTGGGTCCAGAGACGGCCATTCGCCAGACCCGCGCGATCATGCAGCGCCGCAATCTGCGTGAGGCGCTCGGCCAATTGCGCACCCCGGTGCAGGTGCTGTGCGGTACCGATGACCGCATCACCCCGCCGAAGCTGTCCGAGGACATCGCGGCACTCATCCCCGGCGCGCAACTGCAACTGGTTCCGAAATCCGGACACATGATGCCGTTCGAAAACGCCAGGCTGATCGCTGACTCGATGTGTGCTTGCATGGAAACTCACCAGGAGATGGCAAATGCGGTTTGAATCTGTCACCAGCTCCTCGAGCGCACGCCGTCGCCTGCTGCAACTCGCCTCTGCGGCGGTCATCGGTGTTTCTTTGACCGCTCCGGTGTTCGCGGCCGACGAGGCCTTTCCCGTGCGCCCCGTGCATGTCTACGTGCCCTTTGCTGCGGGCAATACGCTGGACAACGCCCTGCGTCAGGTGGCCGAGGAGTTTCGCAAGAACACCGGTCAACCGATGATCGTCGAGAACAAGCCGGGTGGCGCGGGCATCATCGCCGCGCAAACCGTGGCGCGCGCACCGGGCGATGGCTACAGCCTGTTGTTGGTGAACACCAGCATGCTGTCGATCAACCCCTACACGTTCAAGAAAAAGCTGCCCTACGACACGGAGAAGAGTTTCAAGCCGGTCACGGGATTCCTGAGCAGCACGCTGGTACTGGCGGTCAACAAGTCGGTGCCGGCAACCAATGTGGCGGAGTTCGCGCGTTGGGCAAAGGCCCAGAAGACGCCAGTGACCTATGCCTCTTTCACGGCGGGCAATTCATCGCACTTTGCGGGCGTGATTCTCAATGAGAAGCTGGGGCTGGACCTCGTGCATGTCCCGTTCAACGGAACACCACCGGCGGTGCAGAACCTCATCGGCGAGCAGGTTCATGCGGCATTTATTCCGTTGACAGCGGTGAAGCAGCATGTGGAATCGGGCAAGGTCAAGGTGCTTGGCGTGAGCAGTGCCAAGCGCTCGGACCTGTTGCCCAACGTGGCGACATTCACCGAACAGGGACTGCCCGATATGCGCATCGACATCTGGTCGGGATTTGCCGCGCCAGCCTCCACGCCGGATTTTGTGGTCAATCGCTTGAACGAGGAAATCAACAAGATTCTGCGTTCGGACGATATCCGTACCAAGTGGCGCGAAATGGACTTTGAGCCGATGCCTTTGGCGTCCAGGGAGTTCGGAGCTTTCATCCGTGACGAGAACGCGCGCTGGAAGAAAGTGGTGGAAGTCTCCGGTTTCAAGATTGAAGATTGAAGAATGACGATTGAGTGAGGAAAGAATTCATGTACCAAGATAAATTTGATTCAGCAAAATCCGCTGGAAGTTCCACAACCGGCGAGCCACTGAGTCTTGCGCGGAAACTCAATTTGCGCGTGCCCGTGGTGTCGGCTCCGATGTTTCTGGTGTCCGGCCCCGAACTGGTGGTTGCCGCATGCAAGGCCGGAATCGTGGGGGCATTCCCCACACCCAACGCGCGGCCCATCGAAGTGCTGGATGACTGGATGAAGAGCATCACCGAGCAGTTGGAGCGCGCCAAGGATGAGCAGGATCCGAGCACCATCGGTGCCTGGTGTGCGAATGTGGTCACGCACTCGACGAACACACGGCTCGCGGACGATCTGAAGCTGCTGGCCAAGTACAAGCCGCCCGTCGTGGTCACGGCGCTGGGCAGTCCCAAGCCGGTGATCGAAGTGGTGCAGGATTACGGCGGCATCGTCATTGCAGACGTGATCAGCCTGCGTTTGGCCGAGAAAGCTGCGCAGGCCGGTGCCGATGGTCTGGCCTGCATCTGTGCGGGCGCAGGAGGCCACACAGGGCATCTGTCGCCGTTCGCATTTGTAGGTGCGGTGCGCGAATTCTTCAAGGGTCATGTGATCGTGGGCGGTGGCATCAGCGACGGCTTTGGCGTGGCCGGTGCGATCGCCTGCGGCGCCGATCTCGTTTACATGGGAACCCGCTTCATTCCCACCAAGGAAAGTCTCGCAGAGCAGGACTACAAGGACATGCTGGTGGCGGCGACGTCCGAGGACTTGCTGGTGAGCTCCAGCATCACCGGCAGCAACGCCAGCTGGCTCAAGCCGTCGCTGCGTGCCAACGGACTGGATCCGGACAACCTGCCCGACGCACCCGAGCGCTCCTACGACAGCAATAAATCCATCGGCGCACGCAAGTGGAAGGATGTCTGGGCCGCAGGCCAGGGCGTCGGCGCAATCAAGGCGGTGGAGAGCGTTGCGGACGTGGTCGATCGCCTCGAGATCGAATGGCAAGCCGCGCGCACGCGCTTCAAGGAATACAGCATCTGAGTGCCCGCTGCACGCTGACCATCGACTGAAAATACCGAGGCACATCGCTATGCATACTGAAATTGTCGGGCGCGTCGAGCCCACCATCGTGCACTGGGAGCATCCCTTCATGCACGGCCCGTTCGCGCCGAATTACGTGGAATACACCGCCACCGATCTGGAGGTGATCGGTGAAGTGCCTCAGCGTCTGAACGGCGTGTATCTGCGCAATACGCAGAACCCGGTGCATGAGCCACTGGGAACGCACCACGCGTTTGACGGCGACGGCATGCTGCACCAGCTGAGTTTTCGCAATGGCAAGGTGGAATATCGCAACCGTTTTCTGCGCACCAAGGGCTTTGAGGAAGAGCAGGCCGCAGGGCACGCGTTGTTTGCGGGGCTGATCGACAATCCAAAAATCGCACAACGCGATGGTTGGGGCGCACGCGGCGGGTTGAAGGACACGTCAGCGACCGATGTCATCGTGCATGCGGGCTCGGCGCTCACCACCTTCTATCAGTGCGGTGAGCCTTATCGCTTCGATGCGCGCACGTTGGAGCCACTGGGCGTATCAAGCTGGGGAGCCAAGGTACTCGAGGACAACGGAGTCTCCGCGCATCCCAAGGTCTGCCCCAAGACGGGTGATCTGCTGTTCTTCAACTACAGCAAGACGGCACCTTACATGTACTACGGCGAAGTGAACGCCCAGGATGAGCTCGTGCACTACGTGCCCGTGCCGCTTCCCGGTCCGCGTCTGCCGCACGACATGATGTTCACCGAGAACTTTGCGATTCTCGATGACTTTCCCCTGCACTGGGATGAGTCGCTACTCTCTCAGGGAAAGCACAAGCTGAGCTATTTTGAGCAGCAGCCCAGCCGTTTTGCGGTCGTGCCCAGACGCCATGCGCCGCAGACGGGGGTGAAGTGGTTTGAAGCCAGTCCCACCTACGTGCTGCATTGGCTGAATGCGTGGGAGGAGGGTGACGAAATCGTGATGCATGGCTACCACCAGAAGCACCCGATGCCCAAGCAAGGTTACGACAATACCGGCGGCACGTTGGGCCCCGATCGCTACGGACCGACGATCTACGAGTGGCGGCTCAATATGCGCACGGGCGAGGTGAAGGAGCGCCGCCTGCTCGATCAGTATCTGGAATTCGGGATGATCAATGCGCGCAACTGGGGCGTGCCGTATCGATACTCCTACAACATGATCGCGCATCCCAAACATTTTCTGTTTGACGGCATTCTTCGCTTCGATCACACCACCGGGCAGACGCAGGAGTACCGATTTGGCGAAGGCCGCTTCGGCAGCGAATCACCGCTCGCGCCGTGCTTTGATGCAAGCGCTGAAGACGATGCCTACGTGGTCAGTTTTGTGACCGATATGAATACCGACCGCTCGGAGTGCGTGGTGCTGGATGCCCGCGACATCTCCAAGGGACCGGTCGCGCGCATCCTGCTGCCGCACAAGATCAGCAGCGGAACACATGCCTGCTGGGCCGACACCTCGGAAATCCGTGGCGAATCGACCCTCTGAACACCATCAAAAGGAGACACGAAAAATGACACAAGCAACCTATGTGCTGGGCGGCTACCAGACTGACTTTGCCAAGGCGTGGTCGCGCAATGGAGAGGACCTTTCGGACATGGTCCGTGATGTGGTGAATGGCGCGCTGGCGGCCAGCGGTGTTCCCGCGTCGGACATCGAGAGCATTCACGTCGGCAACGCCTTTGGCGAGCTGCAGCGCCAGCAGGCCCATCTGGGCTCGATGGTGGCGCAGATGGTTCCCGAATTGAACGGAGTGGCCGCCATGCGCCACGAAGGTGCCTGCGCATCGTCGTCACTGGGCGTGCTCAGCGCCATGGCGGAGATTGAGGCGGGTCGTTATGACTGCGTGCTGGTTCTGGGCGTGGAAGAGTTCAAGAACACGACGGGCCACGAAGCCTCGCGCAACCAGAATGCTGCCTCGTGGCAGGGGCACGAAGACATCGAATGCCAGTTCATGTGGCCGGCCGCCTTTGGTGCCGTGGCCGCAGAGTATGACAAGCGCTATGGTCTGGATCGCAAGTATCTCAACCGCATTGCCGAGTTGAATTACGGCCATGCCAAGAACAACCCGTTGGCGCAGACGCGCAGTTGGCAATTCAACGAATTGAGCTTCACCGACGACGACGAAGCCAATCCACTGATCGAGCCGGGCACACGCCGCCAGGATTGCGGCCAGGTGACCGACGGTGCTGCAGCGGTGGTACTGGCCTCCGAGTCATTTGCCAAGGAATACGCCCAGCGCACCGGTATGAAGCTGGAAGATATCCCGCGCATCACAGGTTGGGGCCACCGCAATTCGGTGCTCAAGCTGAAGGACAAGTTCGAGCTCAGCCGCGACTCCGAGTACGTGTTCCCTCACGTGCGCCAGACCATCGAAGACGCGTGGCGTCGTGCAGGCATACAGGGTACGCAGGATCTGGATGGTATCGAAACGCATGACTGTTTCACCACGACGGAATACGTCGCGATTGATCACTTTGGTCTCACTCCTCCGGGCCAGAGCTGGCAGGCGGTGGAAGATGGATCGATCGATCGCGGCGGCCGTTGCCCGGTCAACATGAGTGGCGGTCTGATTGGTGCAGGCCACCCCGTGGGCGCGACGGGTGTGCGCATGGTGCTGGATTGCGCAAGGCAGGTCACGGGTCACGCGGATGCCATGCAGATTCCCGATGCACGCCGCATGCAGACGCTGAACATCGGCGGCTCGTTTGGCACCGTTGTGAGCTTTGTCGTGGAAAGCGGAAAGGGCGCATGAGATGAATGCTGCAGTGTTGGATGAATCTGTTGCCGTGTTGGTGAACTCCGCTTTTGCGGACGGTATTTTTCACATTGAGCTCAACCGCCCGGAAGCGGGCAACGCGGCCAACAAAGCCTTTGCAGAGCAGCTGCTGAGTGCCGTGCGCCGTGCGAACGAAGAGTCCGGTGCACGCGTTCTCTTGATCAGCGCTGCGGGGCGCAACTTCATGGCCGGCGGTGAGTTGGCGGGATTGCGTGACAACCCTGCGGGCTCGCTTGAGGTGGTGAACACGGTCGCCGCGGTGATTGCGGGCATTGCCGAATTTCGCGGGCCGGTGGTCTGCGCGGTGCAAGGCTTCGCGGCCGGCGGTGGTCTGGGCCTGGCACTCAGCGCCGATATTCTGATTGCCGAGGAGGGCGCACGCTTCACGGTGGGTAGCCCGGCGATTGGTCTGGCTCCGGACGCCGGCACGACCTGGCAACTCGCGCGCTGGGTGGGAATGCGCAAAGCCACAGAAATGAGCCTGTTGTGCACCACCGTCGATGCGCCATCGGCACTGGCCTGCGGTCTGGTGACCGAGTTGGCTGCCAAGGGCGGGTTGATGGAGTTGGCCTGGTCGCGCGCAAGGCAGTTGGCTAGCGCCGCACGTCTGGCGACCGAACAGACCAAGCGCTTGCTCAAGTTGTCAGAGACGAACACGCTCGGCGAGCAATTGCAGGCGGAAGTCAATGCCTTTGCGCTCTGCTCTCAGAGCCCCGATCTGCGCGAAGGGGTTGACGCGATGCTGGGCAAGCGCAAGGCCAAATTCAGCTGATCGTCTTGTGACGTGATCAAAGGACCAAGGGGCTGCATCCGAAATGCAGCCCCTTTTTTGTCCTGTTCAGACCACCGTAGCTTGGCTCGGTTTCAACCCAGCCAGTTGATTCAACTTGCTGACGACTTCCTGCGAAGAAACTGCCGACGGAGTGTGCGCATAGATATGCGTGTTGCGCTCCTTGCGGTCAAACCAGATGGCTTCTTTCAAGTGCTGCTCGGGCCGTTCGCGTGCGAGATAGACGATGGTGTCGGCACCCTTGTCGTGATCACGCAGCACCGATTTGAGGATCGCCACAAAACGCGGCATGGAGCGATTGACGCTGGCGGTATTCACCCAGCCCGGGTGCATGGCGTAGAACTTCTGCTGCAGGTGCTTTTGCTGCTCGCGCCAGAAACTCATGGTCATCACCTGTGCGCGTTTGGCCAGGCCGTAGGCACGCGGTCCGGCGTAGCGTTCGGACTCGGTGATGTTCAGGTCGTCCGGTACCATCTTGTGGTTGTACATTCCGCCGGAGGACACTTCGATCACGGTGGCGTTGTCCTTGAGTACGCGACTCTCGAGCAGGCCCTTCACCAGAATATGGTGGCTCAGGATGTTGGTGACGAACGAGGTCTCCAGCGCTTCATCGGTCAGAACCATCTGGTGCTTCTGGATGCCGACGTTATTCACCAGCACATCGAAACGGTGGCCCTCCGACTGGATTTTTTCGAGCAGCGAATGCACTTCGCGTGTCTTGGAAAAATCGGCGCTGTAGTAGCTCACGGGAATGGGGGATGGAACGCTTTTGGCGAACGCCTCCAGCTTTTGGGCATCACGCGCCACGCAGATTACCTTCGCGCCCGCCAGCGCGGCCTGTCGTGCGGCGCTGGCGCCGATGCCTTCGGAGCCTCCTGTCACGAGCCAGGTCTGGCCGGTGAACTGATTGGGTCGACTGCGCCAGAAGATGCTGCGCAAGTGATAGCCAATTGCGCTGTAGCTCGGTGTGAAGCGCACGTAAAACTTGATGAGCTTGGAAAGAGGAACTTTTGCCATCGTATGTATCTCGCTGGAACTGCTGAAATTCGGAGTACACCCGCCGACGGTCGGCGGGCGCTGCAACGATCAGCTATGGGCTTTTTCCTGAATGGCGTTGAGCAGGGTTGCGCGGTCGTAATATTCGCGCCAGTGGGAAATCTTCCCATCCTTGAATTCGAGAACACCCATCGTGGGAACGAAGCGCGAGACACCATCCACGACGATCTCGTCACTGCGTTCCACGAACAGCGTACCGCCTGCAACGCCAATCGAGCGGATATGCAGAGTGACGCTCTTGTTGGGCTTTTCAGACTTGCGCACGCGCTCGTAGAAATTCTCGCGGCCGGTGCAGGGCTCCAGCATCACGGAGTGGAGAATGCCGTCTTCCGCCATGAGATCGGCACACTTGCGCCAGTCTTTCTGTTCCCAGCCTTCTTTCATGGTCATGAAGGTGTCGATCTTCATTTGGTCGTCACGTGCGGTATCAAGCATGAAATAACTTTCGAATGTTGTGGTTGTTCTGGTCCAGAATGGGCCTGCATTCACAAATGGTGTGCAAACCCATTACATTCGCGACGGTCTAAATTTTCAAATCGAAGTCAACGGGTTTCCCAATGGATGAGAAGAAATCGGCAGTGCTTGGTACACAGAGTGCCAGCAAGGTTCTGCGCCTGCTGAAGATCGTTGGCGCAAACCACGCGCACGGTATTCGGCTGAAGGAATTGATAGATGCGTCGCAGATCGACAAGTCAACGGCCCACCGCTTGCTGGTCTGCATGCTGGAGGAAGGATTTGTGGAGCGCGTTGGCGAATCCAAGATCTACCGTCTAGGCGTCGAGCCCTTGCAATGGGGGTTTTCGTCGGCGGGCATGGACGCCATATCGGAGCGGTTTCGTCCCCTGCTGATGCGTTTGGCGCGCATCACCAACGATGCGGTGTTTCTCATGGCGCGCAGTGGTGACTATGTGGTTTGCCTGAGTCGCGTCGAAGGCGATCACACGACGCGGGCGTACGTCGTCGAAGTGGGCGTGAGGCGTTTGCTGGGGGCCAGTGCTGCGGGGGTCGCGATCATGGCGCAGTTGCCGGAGTCCGAGGTGAATCTCCTGCTGCATCGCCATGAAGCGGAATACGCAAGACAGCACCACAGCTTGGCTGCATTGAAGGCAGCCGTTCTGCGAACCCGTACGCTGGGCTATTCAGAGATTCATAACACGCTGATCGACTCCGATGGAGTGGGCTGCGCGTTCCAGCTGGCGGAGAGCTACTGGGCTGGCATCAGCATTGCGGTGGCCAAGCACCGTTCATCGCCGGAGCGATTGAACGAGTTGGCACAGTTGCTGATGAACGAGGTCAGACAAGTGCAGGAGTCCGTCTGAACCCATGAGGAGCGTGGAACGCCCGCAAAAAAGCCCTTCGGCCATTCCCCACCAGGAACCGAAGGGCCAGTGACTCGCGATTGTCAGGAGATCAGAAGCGGTGGCGCACGCCGACGCTCATGCCGGTTTGGTTCTTGGCACCAGCGGCCAGTGTGCTGAGCGCCGCGAAATTGAGTCCGGCATTGCGTGAGTGAGCGGCGGCTGCGTACACATCGGTGCGCTTGGAGAGCGCGTAGATGCCCTGCAGCGTGAGCTGGCGTGTGGTGGGTTGATCGCCCACGCCGTTGCGCTTCTTGACGTTGTCCTGGTAGTAGGCGACGTTCAAGCTCAAGGGGCCGCTCACTTGGTAGTTCGCACCCAGCCACCAGAAGTCGTCGCGCAAGGCAATGGTGTCCGTATCCGTCTTGTTCTCGCCCCAACGGTAGCCGGCCGACAGGCGCAGCGCGGTGTTGAGTTGATAGCTCATGGCGGTCGCCAACTTGCGCGAGCGCGCGTGGGCACCGTTCACGTCCGCGCCATTCTGTTGATCGACCACGACGGTGGCGTTGAGGCCGCTGTTGGCGTAGGTGACGAAGCCGCCCCACGCGGCATTGGCGGACTTGGATGCGGCCTGCTCACCAAAGGCGTAGTGCAGTTGGGCCGAGACGCCGTTGGCGTTGAAACGGTACTTGACGGAGTTGTCGTTGCGCAGATTGCCCAGCAATGGGCTGAACGGTTCATACGCACCCGAGTAGGCCAGTGGCGTGATCAGCACCAGGGCGTCGAAGATCGACGTGTATTGGCGACCCAGTGTGACGCGGTGTTGCTTGCTTTCGAGGCCCACGAACGATCCGCGGTTGAAGAAGCGCGATGCATCGGCCTGGGTTCCGGTGTCGGAGTTGAAGCCATGCTCCAGCGTGAAGATGGCCTTGAGTCCACCGCCCAGATCTTCCGAGCCGCGGAATCCGACGCGCGGACCCTGCAGGCCGGAGTTGTGCATGCGAACCAGGTTGGCCTTGTCTCCACCTTCCTTGGGCATGTTGTTGAGGATCTCGACGTTGGTGTCGATGATGCCGTAGAGGGTGACTTGCGACTGCGCTGCTGCGTAGGTGGAAAACGTCAGGGCGAGCAAGGTCACCATCCGCAAAGGGATGTTCTTTTTCATGGGTTGTCTCCTCTAGTGAATGAAGGCTTTTTTTCGGCTCAGATTTCGATGCCGCTGTCTTTGATGAGTCGGCCCCAGCGGGCCTTTTCCTGTTCCAGTTGCTTCTGGAAGTCGGCGGTGCTCGCACCACCGGCTACGTAGCCGAGATCTTTGAGTCTCGGTAGTACGTCGGGCATGTTCATGACTTTGATGGATACGTCACGAAGCTTTTGAATCACCTCGACGGGTGTGTTCTTGGGGGCGAAAAAGCCTGCCCAGGTGGGCAGTTCGAACCCGGAGAAACCTTGTTCCGCCAGCGTGGGGATGTCGGGCGTGAGCGGCGTGCGTTCCGCTCCGGTCACGCCAATCAGGCGGATTTTTCCCGAGGCCAACATGGGGCCGAGTGTCACGAGATCGAGAATGGACACGGTGATCTCGCCCGCCATCAATGCCAGGGTGACCTGCGAAGAACCCTTGTAGGGAACGTGCACGAGGTCGAGCTGCGCGGTGCTGTTCAGGTGATTGCCCAGAATGTGCGAGGTCGAGCCGTTGCCGATGGAGCCATACATGTGCTTCTTCGGATTGGCCTTCACGTCCTTGACCAGCTCTGCCAGATTGGTGGCCGACGTGCGCTGCGTGCTGACGGCGATCCAGAGCGGGCTTTTCACCAGATCGACGATGGGCATCAGATCGGTGAACGGGTCGTAGGGGAGCTTCTTCATCAGGTAGTAGGTCTGAATCAAAAGCGGGATGGACAGCAGGATCGTGTTGCCATCGGGCTTGGACTTGACGACAAAGTCCGTGCCGATCGTGGTGCTCGCACCGGGCTTGTTCTCCACGATGATGGTGCGGCCCATCTCCACTGCCATCTTGTCCGCGAAGAGGCGACCCAGTACATCGCCACCACCGCCTGGCGCGAAGGGCACCACGAGGCGCATGGTCCCCGTGGAATCGCCCGGTGCGGCCTGCGCCAGCGAGCTTGTGCCTGCCAGTGCGGCGACACCTGTGCCTGCCAAAAAGTGGTTGAACTGCCTACGGTTGAGTCCCGTCATTGTTTGTCTCCAGCTCTGAATAATTTGAATCTGCGTACAGTCGGCTTGCGAATCTGTGAGGCGAATTTATGGCCTGACAGGAACTCGCGAATCAACAAGTTTCAATTTTTCTCAAGGCTTGAGATTGCAAGGGCCGGATAGGTGCCAGAACGCAAAAAACGCTGCACAGGGCAGCGTTCTGGAAGAGGGCGGGGATCCATGGCCGCATCGGTGCGAGCATGGATCCTATCGCGTTGTAAGCCCCTCACGTTAACCCTTGATCTAGCGGGGTTCAAGATCTCGAAACAACGTGGGGCTCAAGTGGGGGTCACGCCGAGGTGGGGCGACGCGACTGCGTGATGCGGAATCGGCTCGCAACGAAGGACAGATCCGTAAGGCTTGCATTGCCGGCGGGGTTCAGTCCAGTGACATGGTAGTCGCTGTAGGCGGCTGCAAAGTTCAGTGGCATCGGGCCTGTCAGGTTGATGGTGAGTTGTGCACCGGCCTGTGAGTAGGCGTCTTCGGCTTGGGCGATGAAATCCTCGTCGCTCGAGTAGAGGAACGCGGTCAGTCCGCCAAACTGGCGTACGTCGGACGCGGCATGGTGGAGTGCATCCTGTGCGCTTTCGCACTCGATCACAAAGCTCACGGGTCCAAAGCGTTCGCCGCGATACCAGTCGCCAGCGCCGGCCTTCACCTGCAACATCAACGGTGTGCTCGTGCGTGCGTTGGGGAACTCCGGGTGCGTATAAGCCTTGGGAGCCAACAGCACTTTTCCGTGGCTGCCGATGTCCTGTTGCAGTTGCTGCATTTGGGCGAGCGTAGCGGGCGACTGGATCGTGGCCAGAATCATCGATGCCTTCTTCGGGTCTGATCCGAGCGCGTCCACGGCCGCGGCCAGGCGTTGGGACACCTCGTCAAAACTCACGATGCCTTGCGGGGTTCGCACGCCTTGCTTGGGTACGTAGATGTTCTGCGGGCTGGTGCACATCTGGGCGCTGAACATGCACAGTGTGGTCGCAAGGCTGCGAATGGCGGCGTCCAGGTCGTCTGCCGAGTCGAGCACCACGGTGTTGCAGCCAGCGGTTTCGGTGAAGCACAGGGCCGGATAGGCATTCGCCTCGACCCATTGGCCGAACTTCACGCTGCCGGTGAAATCGACGATGTCGGTCTCGGGATGCTGAACGAGAATCTTGCCGATGGGCTCGCTGCTCGTGTCCAGCACCATGCTGACAAGATTGGGATCGAACCCGAACTGCGCGAGCACGCGGCGGAAGGCGCGCACCGAGATCGCCATGGGAAGCACGGCGCTGGGGTGTGGCTTCACGATCACCGCATTGCCCGTTGCCAGGCTTGCCATCATCGAAGGCCAGGCATTCCAGGTGGCGAAGGTGGCGCAGGTAAAGCACACGGCAACGCCGCGCGGCACAAGCCTGTAGGTCTTTTGCAGACTGATATGGGCCTTGCCGAATTTTCGCTGCCATGTGGCGCTGGTGGCTACGGCGCCCATGGCCTGGTCGGCATAGACCAGAGCCTCGATCGCACGGTCGAGCGCGTTCACTCCGGAGCCGGTGTAGGCCATGTTGTAGCTTTGGCCCGCCGTGTGCATGACGGCGTGTGCGATCTCGAAAAGATGTTCACGGTAAATCGTATCCACCACTTCCAGCAGCACGCCGATGCGCTCTTGCGCCGTGGCCTGTGCCCACGCGCCAACGGAGCGCCTGGCCGCGGCAAAGACGCTGTCGATCTCTGGATGCGGATACTCGGTGCCCAAAGATTTTTGGGTGTAGGGCGAGATCTCTTCAGATGCCAGCGTGCGCTGCGCCGCAGCTTCGGCATCTTCGTTATCGTTCATCTGAAAGCGTTGCCCGCAATGCTTTTCAAATGCGGCGCGGCCGGCGGCATCGGCCGCTTCATGCTCGGGGTAGAGCGATGGGGCCTCGGGAAACGGGCTCCAGCAATGGCGCTCGCGGCACGCGGCCTTGGCTTGTTCGAACAGTGCGCGGTGGCGCTCCATAGGATCGATGTTGTGCGATTTCATGCTATCTCCCTTGATTGTTGATTCCAATAGCGGCTGCGCAGCGACTTCTTGTCAGGCTTGCCCAGGCTCGTGACAGGTACTGCATCCACCAGTTCAATGGATTTTGGGGTGTGAATCGCGCCTTTCCTGGCGCGAACGTAGTCGATCAATTGTTCGGGGCTGGCGGTCGCACCAAGCTTGAGCGCCACAACGGCCTTGACGGCCTCTCCCCACTTTGGATCGGGGACGCCGAACACAGCGACCGCGGCGACTTCCGGGTGCGCGCTCAGCACGTCCTCGATCTCCTTGGGGTAGATGTTGAAGCCACCGCTGATGATCATGTCCTTCTTGCGATCGACGATGTAGAACAGGCCGTCCGCACCGATGCGACCCAGATCGCCCGTGCGCAGATACCCGTCAACCAGCGTGCGCTCCGTCTGCTCCGGCTGACCGTGATAGCCGGACATGAGCAGCGGGCCTTTGACGCAGATCTCACCCGTTTCGCCGTTGGCGGTGGGTTGGCCGTCATCCCCCAGAAGCACCACATCCAGTCCGGGAAACGGCTGACCGGCAGAAGCCAGCTGTTCGGCCGATGCGTTCTGGTGCGCCTGCTGATCCAGAATCAGAATGGTGTTGGGCGCTTCGGTCTGGCCATAGGTCTGCACGAGTACCGGTCCGAACCGTTCGAGCGCTTCACGCACGCGGGCGGGGGAAGCCGGCGACGCGCCGTAGATCAGCGCACGCAGGCTGCTGAGATCGTGCTCCGGCGTGGCGGGGTGATCGATCAGGGCATAGAGCATGGTCGGGACGATGAAGGTGTGCTCGATGGCGTGGGTCTGCACGCATTCAAGCCACGATGGTGCCGTGAAGCCGCGTTGCAGATATACCGTGCCACCCGCGGCCAGCGTCGGGAAGATCAGAGAGCCAGCGCCGTGCGAGATTGGCGCGCTGCATAGCGTGCGAACGCCTTCGCGCCATGCGAGGCCGCCGAGCCAGAGTCGGACGTTGCTCAGCATCGCGCGGTTGCTCAGCATGACGCCCTTGGAGCGTCCCGTCGTGCCGCCGGTATAGGCCAGACGCACGATGTCTTCACTGCGGCCCACCGGCGTCAATGCGGGTGTTGGTTGGCCGGAGCGTTCCAGCCAAATACAGGGATCGGCATCTCCCGAATCATGCGATAACCATGGGATCGAACGCTGGCTTCGAGCCTTCAATTCGCCGGCCCGCTCCGCAAAATAGTGCTCGTAGACGAATACCTTGGCATGGCAGTCTTCCAGAATCGCCGCGTGGTCATCGGCCCCCGCCATG
>CALMCS010000819.1 GCA_937862875.1 uncultured Comamonadaceae bacterium | reverse complement strand
CGGTCATCAGCGCATCGACCGAGCCGGGATGCGAGGTGCAGAAGGTGAACGCGGTCGTCACGCCATTGCGCAGCAACTCGTCGATGAAGAACTTGGCCACTTCGGCGGCGTAGGCGGAATCGGAAAAACGCGACTCGTGCGGGAACGTGTAGTTCTCAAGCCAGGGCAGCAGACCGTCGGCGGGCGAACCGATGACGTCGGTTTGCGGATAGTGGATATGCAGATCCACAAAACCCGGCGCAATGATGCGATCGTGCATGTGAAGATAGTGCCGGTTCTGCGCATACTCGCCGGCCAGCGCGTCCCAGCTCCCGGCCGCAACCACGCGCTCCACGCCATTCGCATCCGGCGCAATGGCCAGCAGGCCATCCTCGTCATAGAGGGCTTGGCCCAGAGAGTCGAAGCGCAGGAGAGCGGAGCGGAATACTTGCATGAAGACAGCTTAAAACGAATCTGCGCGCCGCAGCATCTGCCGGCGCGCATAGTGTGAATAACGAAAACGCGAAGCGCCTATTTTCGCCGCGGAGCCTGCACGCCTTCGGCAAGCCAGTTCATTTGCAGAATCTGCTCGTCGCTGAGCGTCTTTCCGGCAGCGATCTGTACCTTGCCGTCGTTGTCGAGAATCGGTGTGGCACCCGCATGGAACGGGTGCAACTTGCCTGTCGCCAATTCGCGCTGGCGCTTGTCCACTTCGACGCGCACGGTCTTCGGAATGGCCGCGTTGAAACCGTCGAGGCGAATCATGCCCTCGCGCACACCACCCCAGACGTCCTGGCTTTTCCAGCTGCCGTCGGCCACGGCCTTGACGCGGTCCGCGTAGTACTTGCCCCATTGATGGGTCACCGCCACCAGCTGCGCGTTCGGGCCCACCTGGTTCATGTTGGAGTGAAAGCCGATGGCGAATTTGCCGCGCTCCTGCGCCGCCGCCATGATCGCGGTCGATGCGGTCTGGAACGACACCACGTCCACACCCTCGTTGAACAGGGCCATGGCCGCTTCGCGCTCCTTCGGTGGATCGAACCACACATCCAACCAGATCACCTTGACCACGGCCTTCGGGTTCACCGAACGCATGCCCAGCGTGAAGGCGTTGATGCCCTGCATGACTTCCGGGATCGGGAACCCGGCGACGAACCCGGCCACACCGGTCTTGCTCATGCGCCCGGCGATGATGCCCGAGAGGTAGCGGCCTTCGTAGTAGCGGGCGTTGGCCGTGCTCACGTTGTCGGCGCGCTTGTAGCCGGTGATGGACTCGAATTTGACGTTGGGAAATTCCTTGGCGACCCGCATCGTCGGCTCCATGTAGCCGAAGCTGGGAGTGAAGATGATGTCGTTGCCGGACTTCGCCAGATCGCGGATCACGCGTTCCGAGTCCGCGCCTTCGGCCACGTTTTCAACGAACGTGGACTGCACGGCCTTGTCGCCGAGCGCGGTCATCATTTCCTTGCGACCCGCCTCGTGTTGGTGCGTCCAGCCCGCGTCGGCAATCGGCGACACGTAGACGAAGGCGGCCTTCACCGGCGTCGTTTTGACGGGTGATTTCGCAGGGGTTTGTGCCTGAGCGAAAGAAGCGGGGAAAAAGGGAGAAAGGGAAAAACAGGCGGCCGCGAGCGCGGCAGCGAGGTTTTTGTACATGGTGGTCCTCTACATGGTCCCGAAATACGCCATGAAAAAAGGCTGCCGGGACAGCAGCCTTTAGCGTCGAAGGCGCGTATTCTAAACGCGCCTTGATTACCTTATGAGTTCATGGTGCCGTTGGAGCGCCGCCCTCGTACCAGCGCTTGAACATGTCGCGCTCGTCGTCGGTCAGGCC
>CALMCS010000818.1 GCA_937862875.1 uncultured Comamonadaceae bacterium | reverse complement strand
GCGCCAGCAACGAAGCCGCCATCTCCACATCCGCAAAGTCCGGTGAGCACGCGGCAGTCCGAGATGATCGACGATATTCCCCAAACTATGGCTACGCGCCTGCGGGTACATACGCCGCGAGAGCAGCACCGTGCAGGTGAAATTCTGTGTAGCCTGAATGTCCGTCAGTGCAAGTTCGGTAGTTTTGAAACGATGCATCGGTCCGCAGCATCGCGCGCTGGAATGTATATTGCCGAATCAAGCAGTAGCAGTAGCAGACGCAGTAATTAACTCAGGCAAGCCATGCAACAACAGTTGGACGAATTGAGACGCGAGCTGGACGAGGCGTCCGAACTATTTGATGCGGACTGCGCAGTGCCGCACACCTTCTTCCTCGACGAGTTCAGGCGGCGCTACCCCTTTCCGGATGTTGTGGATACAAACAAGACTTATACGGACCCTGTAACCGATCAGATGTGCAACGTGATGGGAGGTCACTACCGTTTCGACCTGCCTTACCTTGAAAAGCCTGTCTCCGTAGAGGAAACCTTCAAGAGCATCATTCGCTCGCTTGGAGCGTTCACCGTCGTCGCCGAGAACATTCTGGATTACCTGCCCGCACCGGATAACCGCATTGACAGGTTTCCCTTCTTTGTCTTGGTGCGCCAGTGGCAGAGCTTCTGCTTGCTCGGCCCGAAGCCGTTGAAGCTCAAGCAGGCGCAATACAGCTTTGCCAAAAGCGCGCAGACTGCGGAGCAGGGCGCTTCACGGACGCTGGTGATTGACACGGCTTTTGTGAAAGCGAACTTTCCGGTGAGTTCCCGAGCTGTACAAGCCGATGATCCGGCGCCAGTGGCGGCTGCCTTGGCCCACATTGCGCCATGGCACTTCGAGTTCCCGAGTCCCTTGCAGTTGGCACGAGACAGCATCGACGCCTATAACGAACTGCTCCGCTTTTTGGCACGTGAAGACATACTCGCGCAACTGGCTCTGGCCGATCACCAGCGTCGGACTTGGGTCAATCGCCGAGGGCGGGTCATCAAGGAGCGAGGCGAGGTTTACGCCTATCCATGAGCGGCGCAATCGTTTTCTGCAACAAACGCCTGCAGGTACCGTGAGTGAGTCAACAGTTTGTTGTCAGGCCAAGCCATTCGCACGCTGCGCCAGCCATTTGCCCACTGCTGGTTTCGCGCACCGTTGCAAGCCACTGAGCAGCGCGTGACTTGGCTCGGCGATGCTCCATCGCGTTTGCAGATCATGCTGAATCCGCGCCAGCAACGAAGCCGCCATCTCCGCATCCGCCAACGCACGGTGAGCCCGCCCAGCACGCGGCAGGCCCAAGTGATCGACGATATTCCCCAAACTATGGCTACGCGCCTGCGGGTACATACGTCGCGAGAGCAGCACCGTGCAGGCGAAATTCTGTGTGGCTTGAATGTCCGCCTGCGCAAGTTCGGCAGTCCAGAACTTGCTGTCGAACGATGCGTTGTGCGCCACCATGTGGGATGGGCCTATGAACCGCGCCGCGTCGCGCATCACGTTTTCCGCCAGCGGTGCGTCGGCCACCATGGCGTTGGTGATGCCGGTGAGTTGGGTGATGAATGACGGGATCCAAACACCCGTGCGCATCAGGCTTTGAAAGCGGTCGACGATCTGGCCGTCTTGCAGCAGCACGATGGCGATTTCGGTGGCTCGTGCGCCTTGGGCGGGTGTCATTCCCGTGGTTTCAAAGTCGATGACGGCGATGGGTTCTTTGTTGGAAGGCATGGCTTGATTGTGCCTTTGCGCTGGGAAGTTACTGTCCACTGTATTGCTGCCAGCGCGATCAATAGATCAATAGTTACTCATTCATTCCACTGCGCCCAAACCGCCGCCGCCACGTCTTCCGGTAGTCCCTCGTCGTATTTCTCACGGATGACTTCCACATTGACATACGTGTCGCCTTCGGTGATGGCATACATCTGTGGTGCGATGGGGTGAACCAGGGGCCCCAAAGATGCGTACTCACCGGGATACAAGGGGCAATTGGCGGGATCGAAGCGGATCGTGCCGGTACGGTAGAAACCGTTCACAACACGTTGCTCGATCAGCTTGATCAGCTCCCACTCGTCTTCTTGATACGAAGCCATCTCTGTGGGTGTCAATCGCGCGAGAGCGTCTGCGCCTTTCAACCAGAACAGCATCACCGCCGTTCCCTGCTCGAGATCCGGAAGGTCGGCAAGGAAGCGAATGCCGCGTTCGTTGTCGTCGTAGTTCGAGCTCGCGACATACATGTGGCGCTGTTCGGGCGTGGCGCGCGCGAGGTGGTCGCGGATGAGTTTCCACAGGGCTTCATCGCGATCGGCTTCGCGTTGGGCCATGGCAGCGGCTTCTTCAGCGGCCTGTGTTTTGGCCTGCTGTTTGAGTAGTTTGCGCCGTTCTATATCCATCACGACTCCTGCTGGAAAAAACGAGATTCGATGGGTGATTCTCTGTCATCTGTCATCTGCGCCTCGGTACAACAGAGGATCAAACCGATCGGCGCTCCAACGTGAACGGCGGCAATCCCTGCAGCAAGCGCTGCCCATACCCCGTACGCACCAACCGCTTGTCATAGCAATACACATGCGCACGATCTTCTTCCGTACGGATGGCACGCCCGGCCCATTGGGCCAGGCGGATGGCAGTAGCGGGGACTACCAGTTCGCTGAACGGGTCGCGGCCCGAGCCGCGCAGCCATTCGGCGCGGGCTTCGCCTACCGGGTCGTCTGGTGGGGCGAAGGGGAGCTTGGTGATGAACAGCGATTCGCACAGCGGGCCGGGCAAATCGAGGCCTTCGCCGAAGGATTGCATGCCGAAGATGATGGAGGCTTGTCCCTCTGCCACGCGCTCGCGGTGTCTTGCCAGTAGTTGTTGGCGTGGCAAGGTGTTTTGTACCAGTACCAAACTGCGCATCGCCGTGGGTAGGGCATCTACCGCTTGGCGCATTTGGTCGCGAGAGGTGAAGAGCACCAGTGCGCCGGATTCGACCATTGCCAAATCCGAGAGCAGGGCGTCGACCATTTCTGCGGTGAAGGCCTGTGCATCGCGCGGGTCGGCGTTGGTTTCTGTGGCGACGAAGGTGCCTTGCAGCGCGTAGTCGAACGGGCTGGGGACCTCCAGCGTGGTGACGGCCGCGTCGCCGTGCAGGCCCGACTCGCGCAGGAAGAAATCGAATTGTCCACAGCTGGTGAGCGTGGCCGATGTGAGCACCGCGCCGCGCACTGCCGACCACAAGTGGTTGCGCAGCGTGTTGCCCGGCAGGAGTGGGCTGGCGTGGGCTTTGACGACGATGTAGTCGCCATCCACTTCGAGCGTGAACCACTTGGCTGCGGGCGCACCGCCGCCTTCTGGTGGGTCTTGCAGCAGCAGGGTGGCGGTGGAGTGCACGGCTTCCAGGCGCGGCGCGAGTGCGCCGATCTGCGAGTACAGCGTCGAGAGGCGGCGGGCCTCGTCGGGCTTTTCTTTCATCTCGCTGCGCAGCGCTTTGGAGATGGCGCGCAGTGCGGTGAGAAAGCCTTCCGCGTGGTGCGCGGCTTGCGACAGGGGCTCGATCAATTCGGGGGGCAGCCTGCCGCCTTGCACTCGCGCGCGGGTCATCGCGTTGGGTGCGGAGTAGCGCGATGGCGAGTTGCCGAAGCGGCCTGCGTTGGCACCAGGCTTGGGCGCGCGCAGTTGCTCGGCGTAGATGTCGGTCACCAGGCGTGCGGTGTCTTGCAGCGTGGTGCGCAGGCGGGCCGAGTGGTTGGGAATGTCGGCGATCTCTTCCACTTCGACGAGCTGGCCGATGCGCAATGCGCGGCTGGCGAGTTTGTCGATCCAGGTGAGTCGCGACAGATCGGCTTCGCTTTCAAACTGGCTGAGCGCGGTGCCGGGCAGGTGGTGGGCTTCGTCGATCACGAGCAGGCAGTTGTCCAGCTCGGGCAACAAGCGTGCGCCCAGCGACGACAGCAGCAGATCGTGATTGGCCACGATGACCTGTGCGGCGACCAGTTCCTTGCGGCGCTCGTAGTAGGTGCACTGGCTGAACACCGGGCAATGCTTGCCGGTGCACGATGCGGCCTCTGCGCCCACGGGGCTCCAGACTTCGGGCTCGGGTGGTGTGTCGAGCGTGTCGCGGTCGCCGTCCCATGAGCCGCTGGCGAGGGCGTCTGCCATGCTGATGTAGAACTTCATGCGCGCCTCGGATTCGTGGCGCGGGCGCTTGGCGCGTTCTGCGGCTTCTTCTTCGGCAAACAGATCGTCGTCGGGCACGCCGTCTTCGCCGGTCGATGCTTCCACGCCGCCGGCCAGTCGCTCGAGCTTGAGCTTGCAGATGTAGCGGCCGCGGCCTTTGGCGAGCGCAAATTTGAATGGTTGCGACATGTGCGCGGCCAGCGCCGGCAAGTCCTTGGTGACGAGCTGCTCTTGCAGCGCCACCGTTGCCGTAGAAATCAATACCCGCGTGCCACGCGAAATGGCCATGGCAATCGCGGGAACGCTGTAGGCCAGCGATTTGCCCACGCCCGTGCCGGCCTGCACCACGGCGATGGCGCGTTGCGGCGGGGCGGCGTTGTCATCGTCCTCATCCACCTTGCCGAGCTGCGCGAGACTGAAGGCGTGCGCAACCTGTTCAGCCATGCGCCGTTGACCGGGGCGGCCGCGAAAACCTGTTGTGGACTGAACCACCGTATCGAAAGATTGCAGGGCCTGGGCGGCCCAATCCTGTGCAGACATCGGGGGAGGGATTTGAGGGTAAAAAACAAAACGCGCACGGGGATGGAGTGATCTCGCGCGCGAGCACAGTGGTACTGTGCTTTCATCCAGCATTTTAGCCGAGATGGTTTTACCGGGTGATTCCCGCTGCGAGCTACTCTTGATTGACCGTAATCACGCGGCTCAGGTCGACACCGAAGCCTTGGGCTTTGTCCAGCAGCGCTTTGAGCTCTTCTCGAGGAATCTGCTTCTTGCGCGACAGCAGCCAGAAGTAGTCAGAGTTTCCGCCCACCACCAATGCGGTTTGGTAGTCGTCGTCAAGGCTCACCACGTTGTAGCCGCCATAGAACGGGCCAAAGAAGGACACCTTCAGCGCCGCCACATCAGGCTCGCCCAGAAAACGTGCCGTACCCTGCACCTCGCGCCACTCATTCTTGGCCGCGTCAAAGCCACGATTGATCACCGTCACCGTGCCGTCGGTATTCAAGCTGTACTGTGCGGAGGCTTTCGTCAGGCCCTTTTCGAAGCGGTTATCAATCCGGGCCAATTCGTACCAGGTGCCCATGTATCGCTTGGCATCAAAGCCGTTGACAGGACGAACACCGGTCGGAACGGAGACCGCGCAACCGGTCAACGCGACACCAACGACTGCGGCCAGTCCGGCAAAAACCGATACACGGATGAAAGAACTTCTCGAGAAGCGCATTGTTATGTCCTTGAGATGAGGTTCAAACCTTCGATTTGACCATCTCACAACCGGCCTCTTTGTAGGAGCGGGCTTTGTATTGCGCCTACGAGCGGTCTGAGAGCGGCTATTCGGCGATGCCTCCCGCTCCCATCCCGATGATTCAGGCGGGCTGGGCTTAGCGATTGTCCAGTCGATCATGCACATGCGCGGTGGCGAAGTGTTCGTCATCAGCTCGGACGCAGGCACGCAATTCACGCTCCGCTTCCCACGGCAGGTCTAGCCTCAGGCCGCTGGTTCGCGGGAATGGAAGCGAGGCACCGAGACCCCGAGACCCCGAGACCCCGAGACCCCGAGACCCAGAGACCCAGAGACCCAGAGACCCAGAGACTTGCGCAGGTGCACTGCGTTGAATGGCTAAA
>CALMCS010000817.1 GCA_937862875.1 uncultured Comamonadaceae bacterium | reverse complement strand
ACCACTTCGTGCCTGCGGGCTCGATGATGGAAACCGGCGCGCATGCGCTGGGCTGTACCGTGTTTCCGGGCGGAACGGGGCAGACCGAGCAACAGGTCCAGGCGATGGTCGAGCTGCGCCCGCATGGCTACATCGGCACGCCGAGCTTTCTCAAGATCATCATCGAAAAGGCCGGCGAGCAAAGCGTGCCGCTCAGCAGCGTCACCAAGGCCCTGGTCTCGGGCGAGGCGTTTCCGCCCTCGCTGCGCGACTGGATGGCCGAGCGCGGCGTCGCCGGTTACCAGTGCTACGCCACCGCGGATCTGGGACTGATCGCCTATGAAACATCGGCGCGCGAAGGCCTGGTGCTCGATGAAGGCGTGATCGTGGAAATCGTGCGTCCCGGAACCGGCGACCCGGTGGCCGAGGGCGAAGTCGGCGAACTGGTGATCACCACCTTGAACGCCGACTACCCGTTGATCCGCTTCGGCACGGGCGACCTTTCCGCCGTGCTGCCCGGCGCGTGCCCAACCGGCCGCACCAACACCCGCATCAAGGGCTGGCTCGGCCGCGCCGATCAAACCACCAAGGTGCGCGGCATGTTCGTGCACCCGGGTCAGATTGCCAGCGTGGTCAAGCGTTTCCCGCAAGTGCTGAAGGCGCGATTGGTGGTCAGCGGCGAAATGGCCAACGACCAGATGAAGCTGCAAGTGGAAACGACAGAAACCGCAGCAGGCTTAAGCAATCAACTCGCCGAGGTGTTGCGCGAAGTGACCAAGCTGCGCGGCGAAGTAGAACTCGTCATGCCCGGCACGCTGCCCAACGACGGCAAGGTAATCGAAGACGCTCGCAGCTACAAATAAGCCAATCCGCGAAATTCGTAACCCAGATTGATTACAACAACTTTACAGCCCACGGTAGTCACGGGATTATTTTTTACTAACAAGCATTGCAACCCATTCTAGTCAAGAGCGTTTGCGCCTATTTCTCAGTGATTTCCTTGATGCGAGAGACGCCAATTTTTCTTAATATGGCGCCTCTCTCATCAGGATCATCATGAAGACAACTATTAAATTGGCGTTGGGTGCAGCAGCCGTTATCGCGGCTTTCGGAGCATCCGCTGACGGCTACCCCGAAAAGGGCAAAACCATCACCATCGTCGTGCCATTCACCGCCGGCGGCCCAACCGACCGCGTGGCCCGTGATCTGGCCGAAGCACTGCGCAAGCCACTGAACGGCGCGACCATCGTGATCGACAACACCGCAGGTGCTGGCAGCTCCATCGGCATGGCCAAGGTGGCCCGTGCCAATCCGGACGGCTACACCCTGCTGCTGAACCACATCGGCATGGCCACCGTGCCTGGCCTGTACCGCAAGCTGCCATTCAATGTGGAGCAAGACTTCACCTATCTGGGCATCATCAACGACGTGCCCATGACCCTGGTCGGCAAGCCAACGCTGCCTGCCAACAACTACAAGGAACTGGCCACCTGGATCGGCGCCAACAAGGGCAAGATCAATCTGGCCAATGCCGGTATCGGTTCCGCGTCGCACCTGTGCGGCCTGCTGTTCCAGAGCCAGTTGAAGACCGAAATGACGCCCGTGCCTTACAAGGGTGCGGCTCCTGCGATTGCCGATTTGATGGGCAATCAGGTCGACCTGCTGTGCGATCAGACCACCAACACCACGCAGCAAATCGAAGGCAAGAAGGTCAAGGCTTACGCCGTGACCACACCCAAGCGCCTGACAACGCCTGGCCTGAAGGACCTGCCAACGCTGCAGGAAGAAGGCCTGAAGGGCTTTGAAGTCACGATCTGGCACGGTCTGTACGCCCCCAAGGGCACACCCGCCAATGTCGTCAAGGCCGTCAACGACGCGCTCAAGGTGGCTCTGAAAGATCCAACCTTCGTGAAGAACGAAGAAGCCCTGGGTGCCGTGATCGCCTCCGACGACCGCGTCTCGCCTGAAGGCCACAAAAAGTTTGTGATCTCCGAAATCAACAAGTGGGGCCCGATCATCAAGGCCGCCGGCGCATACGCCGACTAAGTTGATGTTTCAGACAAGGGTCGAGCCTGGTGACGGCCCTTGATCTGAATGTCCACAAGAAAGCCGGTAGGTTCATGCGAACCTACCGGCTTTTTTTACGTCTATTCGGCAGCTGAATCGCTTCGACGCTTCGATTTACCAGACTACGTCGTTGTTTTCTGCTGCGCTGCGGGTGAGCATGTCTAGCAGTGGCACGGCGCGCTGGCGCAGGCCCACGGTGCCTTGGGCGTTGCCACCTTCTTCTTCGTCATCGGAATCATCCTCCGCATCGGGTTGCGCGTTGGCCTTGTTGCCGCTTTCTTCCGCTGCAATGGCCGCCTCCAACGCCGCGATGGCGGCTGGAATTTGTGCCACGGTCACGATGCCGTGGTGCTCATCGGGATCCTTGCCCACGATTTGCAGCAACTGGCGCGCATTGGGCTCCAGCATGATGACGTCAGCGGTCGAGCGAGATTTGAATTTGTAGAGCATCTGAGCCTTTGTTGTGCGTTCAATGAGATGGTATCGATGGCGACGCAGCCACCATGTCAGCCATGGGCGCTATCTGCCTTCGCGCGGTGCGTAGATGTAGTCGCGAGTGAAAGGATATATCGATTGCGCGCCGGGCATGGTGCCTGACTGCAGATCGCCGTTCGGCCGGGTGGCCAGCATCTGGTGCAGAGCAATCCAGCCGCGCTCGAAACCCAGCGCACATCCCGCCAGATAGAGGCGATAGGCCCGCAGTGCGCGACCGCCTTTGTCCGGGCCGTATTGCTGGTTCAGGATGCTGGCCGCCACATCGAGTTGCGACTCCAGCGCGTCCGACCAGGCCCAGAGCGTCTTGGCGTAATGCGGGCGCAAATTCTCGGTGTCCACCATTTCCAGACCGCCGAGCGCCATGTCGTGCAGCACCGTGCTGATGTGCAGCAACTCACCGCCGGGGAAGATGTACTGCTCGATGAAATCGCCCATGCCCGCGCCGAGTTGCGAATGCTCCACCGCGCCGGCCGTGATGCCGTGGGTCATCATCAGCCCGCCGGGTTGGAGCAGGCCGCGCACGGTCTCGAAGTAATGCACCATCTGCGCGCGCCCGACATGCTCGAACATGCCGACCGAGGCGATCTTGTCGAAGGGCTGCGCGGCCTTCAGTTCGCGGTAGTCGACCAGTTGCATGCGCACGCGGCCCGACAGGCCCCGCGCTTCGATCAGCTTCTGCACATGGGCGTATTGGTTTTGCGACAGCGTGATGCCCGTGGCATCGACGCCGTAGTTCTCTGCGGCCCACAGCAGCAGTCCGCCCCAGCCGCCACCGATGTCGAGAAACCGTTCGCCCGCCTGTAGGTTGAGTTTGCGGCAGATGAGATCGAGCTTGGCCTCCTGCGCCTTGGCCAGCGTCAGGTCGGGCGTGCGGTAGTACGCGCAGGAATACACCCGGCGCGGATCGAGCCACAGCGCGTAGAAGTCATCCGACAGGTCGTAATGGAACTGAATGTTGCGCGCGTCATGGGCCAGCGTATGCGCCGCCATGGACTGCGCGCGCAGCATCACCCGCTGCCACCACGTGCCGCCGCCCTCTTCAATTGGATTGACTTTGAGCAGCGCCGCGGCCACGGCCATCAGCTGGCGCATATGGCCTTCCACGAGCACGCGGCCTTCCACAATGGCCGCGCCCACCTTGCCGATCTCGCCCATGGCGAGCGCCACGAGGGACATGCGGTCCTTGAAAATCAGGCGCACATCGGCATTCACGGCCCCCAATTGTTTTCCGCCAGGCAATTGCACCTGCACGCGCACCGGAGAAGCGGCGAGGCTTTCTCCCAACGAATTCATCAAGTCCTTCACATCGGCCCTCCGAAAAGTGATCAACAAACATGCCGATTTTTCAGGGTGAGCGGCGCGGCAGTCAAGGACCGCTGTCTTACAAGGCCAGAAGGCCTTATCCGACAGGCCCATTCACAACCCAGGCTGACCCCAAGTTCGCTCAACTAACAACAATATCGAGATAAATACCGCGGATCCCCTGAGAGAAAAACCTGATTTAAGCCGCTTCGGCTTCAAATATGGCCTAATAGCGAGTTCTGTTGATTTTTTTCTCTGAGGAGCCAGTCATGGGCAACAAGATCGTTACCGAAGCGGACCGCAAGCGCACCGCCCGTCCTACACAAATGCCAGGTATGCCAGTCGGCACCGGTGGTCGCGGTCAGCGCGTCAGCCTGGAACGCGGCGTGTCCACACGCAGCAAGAAGAACCCAGGCAAGCGTCCCCACCAAGGTTAATTGCCAGGATTCGTCATTCGCACTGCGCCCGCATTCCCACCAGGAACTGCAGCGCAATGCGGATGAATTCCGCTTTTTTTGATTTTTCTTGATTCATTTTTTTGAATCACGCCTGATTCTTTCCAGAATCAATGGTTGCTCGCTTACTCATCTCAGTGATTGCGATCGATGCCCGAACACCCTGCTTCAGACGGAACCGCTGCGCTCTACATCGCGCTGCACCACCACGCTGACCAGCGCGCGAACGAGGCCGCCGAGCACAACGTCTCTCCCTCCCCCGCCTCCATCACCGTATTGCATATTTCGGCAGCTCACTGCGTCCTGGTGAGTGGAAGCACCGCTGAAAACGGCATGACCCGCGTGGTTTCCGGTGGATCCCTTTCCGTTCCGACGCTGTATTTCCGACAGACTCCGCCCGATGAAGGCGATCTGGAACGCGCCATTGAGCATGTGGAAGACGCCGTCATGCCCGAGCGCCCGCAACTCGCCCCCCATTCGCAGCTCTATTCTGCAGACCCCACGATTCGCCAGATGGCGCTGCTGACCGGGCAGACCGCCGCACCCAACATGCAGCTTTCGCTGGACGAGGTCGAAGCCCTCTTCAATCGCCTGGCCGCGCGCGCCAGCGGCCGCCCGGTGTCGCAAGATTCCGACCTGCCGACCGACGCCGAATTTGCCGCCACGCTCTTGATCCTGCGCGAATACATGCAGCATCTCGGTTTTGCCACGCTGAAGATCTGCCCAGACACCCTCGTCTGAGCGCATCAACCGTATTCAGAACCTGACGATCACGACCGCTGCGGCACCTTGAATGCGGCGCGCGCATCGAACGCCGACTGCCGCACGTGGCAGCCTTCGATATGGTCGTTGACCAGCCCCATGGCCTGCATGAAGGCGTACATCGTCGTCGGGCCCACAAAGCTCCAGCCGCGCTTTTTCAAATCCTTGGACAGCGCAATGGAGGCCGCGGTGGCCGTGAGCGCACGGGCCGCTTCATAGGTGTGCACGGGCGGACGGTCTTGCGCCGCCAGCGGCTCGAAGCCCCAGACATACGCGCCCAGCGAGCCAAACTCCTTGCGCAGCTCCAGCACCCGCTTGGCGTTGTTGATGGTCGACACGATCTTGCCGCGGTGGCGAACAATGCCGGCGTCACCCAACAGGCGCAGGATGTCGCTCTCGTCAAAGCGCGACAGCTTCTCGGCATCGAAATTGGCAAACCCGGCGCGAAACGCTTCACGCTTGTTGAGAATCGTGATCCAACTGAGTCCCGCCTGGAACCCTTCCAGACACAGCTTCTCGAACAATCTCCGATCGTCATTGACGGGGAAGCCCCATTCCTGATCGTGATAATGTTTGTACAAAGCCGAGGATTGGCACCAGAAGCAGCGCGCATGGCCGCTGTCGTCGGTGAAAAGTCCAGGCACAGGTTCAGGGAGTGTTGAGGTTTCGGCCATGTCGGGATTGTGCCTCGATTGATGGAAATACTGTATATCCATACATGAAAAAATTGCTTCTTCGCAACACAATTCCCGCGCGCGCCGC
>CALMCS010000816.1 GCA_937862875.1 uncultured Comamonadaceae bacterium | reverse complement strand
CGCGGCATCGACGCCTAGCCTAGGACCCTATCTCGTCATTCGGGGGCTTGGTTCCGGGGCTCTGCTCACTTCGTATTTGGGGGTTGGGTACCGGATACCGGGTAGCTGATACCGGAACCGACACAAACTCTTTTTCGCCTCTGCCATTCGCACTAAATGTCTCGACATTAGCCGCATTCCCCAATGTAGAGCACAATTTCGGGATGCATCTGTCGAACCCCACCCCCTTCCCGATCAATCGCCCGCGCCGTCTGCGCCGCGATGCTTTTACCCGCAACCTCGTGCGTGAAAACACGCTGACGCCGCATGACCTGATCTTTCCGGTGTTTGTGCATGAGGGCACGAACGTGCGCACTGCCGTGCCGTCGATGCCTGGTGTGGATCGTCTGAGTCTGGATTTGTTGCTGCCGGTGGCGGAAGAGTGTGTGAAGCTGGGGATTCCCGTGCTGTCGCTGTTTCCCTCGATCGAGGCGAATCTCAAGACGCCGGATGGCAAGGAAGCGTTGAACCCCGATGGTTTGATTCCGCGTGTCGTGCGCAAGCTGAAGGCGGAGTTTCCCGAGCTGGGCGTGCTGACCGACGTCGCCCTCGACCCCTACACCAGCCATGGCCAGGACGGCATTCTCGATGAGACCGGCTACATCCTCAACGACGAGACGGTGGAAGTGCTCGTCGGTCAGGCGCTGGCCCATGCCGAAGCTGGCGTGGACATCGTGGCGCCCAGCGACATGATGGACGGCCGCATCGGCGCGGTCCGTGAGGCGCTGGAGCTGCACGGCCACATTCACACGCGCATCATGGCCTATAGCGCCAAGTACGCGAGCGCCTTCTACGGTCCGTTCCGCGACGCGGTGAACACCCGCAATGCGCTGGGCAAGGCCGACAAGAACGTCTACCAGATGGACCCGGGCAACACCGACGAGGCGCTGCGCGAAGTGGCACTCGATCTGGCCGAGGGCGCGGACATGGTGATGGTCAAGCCCGGCATGCCGTACCTCGACGTGGTGCGCCGCGTGAAGGACGAGTTCAAGGTGCCGACGTTCGCCTACCAGGTCAGCGGCGAATACGCCATGATCAAGGCCGCCTCGGCCAACGGCTGGCTCGATCACGATCAGGTGATGATGGAAGCGCTGCTGGCATTCAAGCGCGCGGGCGCTGATGGCGTGCTGACCTACTTTGCCATCGACGCAGCGCGGCTTATGCTCAAGCGCTAAGCCAAGCCAACCCAGATCACACGATCCATAGCCCGACTGCGCCGGAGAGAACACCGTTGACCGAACCTCACGTTTCCGCGTTCCGCGTTTTCCATGTTCGGCCCGGTGTTCCGGCGCTTGAATTGATCGATCTGCCCAGCAGCCCGCCAGAAACGGGCTTCTATTGGATCGCCTGCACGCGAACCTTCTTCAGCGAGCAGTTGGCGCAGGTCCAATCCACCCTGCAGGCCGTCACGGGCGGGCAACTGGTGGATCTGCATGTCTCCGACCTGCTGAACGTGCAGCTGCCCTCGCATTACGACTACACCTCGCAATACGATTTGCTGGTGTTTCGGCGACTTGCGGGTGGCAGCAGCGGGTCGCACTCGGTGCAGGCCGCACCGCCTTCGCCTGCGGAGGCCGAAGCGGCGGAGATCACCGACACCGCCTCCAGAAAAGCCAACGTGATTCGCCGCGTGCGCACCAGCCCGGTGGGTTTTGCGGTGTTCGATCAGTTGCTGTTCTCCGTGCATCCCGAAGACTGCAA
>CALMCS010000815.1 GCA_937862875.1 uncultured Comamonadaceae bacterium | reverse complement strand
CCCTGGAAACTACGTCAGTTCGTAAACGGTTGATGGAAAGGGAGTGTGAATGAAACCATTTTGTTTGGAAGTGCGGGGCGACTACGCATGCTTTACCCGACCCGAAATGAAGGTTGAGCGGGTGTCTTACGACCTGATCACACCGTCCGCAGCGCGGGCGGTGTTCGAGGCCATTCTCTGGAAGCCTGCCATCCGCTGGCGGATCACCCGCATAGAAGTGCTCCAGCCGGTGCGCTGGATCAACGTGCGGCGCAACGAAGTGGGCGCGGTGGCTTCTTCTCGCAATGCGCTGGCTGCCATGAACGAGGGACAGGGGGACCTGGCGCTTTACATCGAAGATGAACGCCAGCAGCGAGCAAGTCTGCTCTTGCGCGATGTTGCCTACCGACTAAGCGCTGAAATGGAAATGGTGGGGGAGGATGCTCGCGCAAACCCGAATAAGTACATCGCCATGTTCAACCGCCGCGCCGAGGCGGGGCAATGCGTGAACCAGCCATATTTGGGATGCCGCGAATTCGCCGCTGCATTTCGGCCCGTAGAGCTCGTGGACGATGGCCGTGGCGGGTGGCGCATTGGGCCAAACGAGCCTAGCGCCTTGGATAGCTGGTCGTCGGATTTGGGCTGGATGCTCTACGACATGGACTTCGCTGTGGGACCGATACCTCAGCCCCGCTTTTTCCGAGCACAGGTGCAAAAGGGTGTTCTTGATCTGACCGACGTGGAGGTACGGGGATGATCTTGCAAGCCCTACATGGCTACTACCTTCGTCGTCAAGCCGATGCTGACCCCGGTCGCCGGTTGCCGGCGTTTGGACTGGAGCAAAAGGAGATTGGCTTCATTCTCGAAGTGGACGAAAGTGGTCAACTTCACGCCATCGTTGACGCGCGCCAGATGTCTGGAAACAAGAAAATTGGTACCAGCTACCTGGTGCCAAAGGGTGTTAAGAAGACTTCCGGTATCGCAGCCAATTTGCTGTGGGACAACGCCGAATACGTTCTGACCCTTCCCGATATGAAGAAGCTGGAACTGGCGCGTGCTAAAGGCGGAACAGACGAATACCTAGCCCGTCTCATCGAAATGCAGCAGGCATTTCGTGATCGCATATCAACACTCCCGGAGCTTGCAAAGAGCGATGCAGGGTTGCGCGGGGTGTTGGCCTTTCTCGATGAGAAGCCTGCTGAACAGGTGGCGCGGTTTGCAGCTCACGCTGAGATCGCTGCATCAAATCCCGTGTTGACGTTCCGTCTGATTGATGACACCGAGTTGGTGTGTCAACGACCTGGCGTTGCGCCTCACTTGATCATTGGCGCACCTGAGGTTGACACAGGGACAGAAAGTGACGGCTTGAATGCCATGTGCCTGATCACGGGCAATACCCTGCCGGTGGAGCGGTTGCACACCGCGATCAAAGGCGTGTGGGGTGCACAGTCATCCGGTGCCAACATCGTGTCGTTCAACTTGGACGCGTTCAACTCCTACGGAAAGAGTCAAGGTGGCAATGCTCCCGTAAGTCAGGCGGCGGCATTTGCTTACACCACGGCACTCAATGCTTTGTTGGCCCGCGACTCGACGCAGCGCGTTCAAGTAGGGGATGCCTCCACCGTTTTCTGGGCCCAGAAGCCTGACTCCCTGGAGCACGAACTTGCCGCTTTGCTCGGCGGCGGTGACAACCCTGATGCCCACATACAACAGGTCAAAGCGTTGTTTGATTCGGTCCGCGGCGGGGGGTTCTCTGGCGCGCGTGGCGAGAACGCGTTTTACGTTTTGGGGTTGTCTCCCAATGCGGCACGCATCTCCGTACGGTTCTGGCATGCGGCGCC
>CALMCS010000814.1 GCA_937862875.1 uncultured Comamonadaceae bacterium | reverse complement strand
CGAGCACCGCGAACTCGGAAGGCTTGAGCTTGACGACGATGGCATCGTCGGTCGCAGCGACCACCTTGCCGTCGAAGGGTTGGGGGTCGATGGCAAAGCCCAGCGTTGAGGACAGCGGCTGATCATCGAACACGCGGTACTTGAACGATCGCACGTTACGGGGCACATGGCCTGCGACCAGCGAAGGCATCATGGATTTGATGAGGGAACGGTCCATGGGGAAACTCCTTGAGAAATAACAAGGGATTCCCCGCCCGCAAGGGAGAGGTCCCTTGTGGGTGGCGTGGATGGACGCGGTAGGTCCGTAGGAAGAAACGACCAGCACGGTTTCCCGTGCTTGCAGCCTCGAAGGTCTCGACTGCCTGGGCATGTGTCGGCAGCGCCGACGGACATGGGGTAAGCATGGCCCCGGGGTGGTCGGCCTGCCCGCAGGAAACGGCACCGCAACATGCCCGCATTCCTGTGCTGCGTACAAGAAAAAGCCCCTCGAAAGGGGCCGGAGGGGTCAGGCTTGGTACACGAAGTAGTGCTCGCGCTGACGCGGAAAGAACACGTGCTTCCACGTGTCCCCGCTTGTGTTGCCACCGTCGAAGATGACCATTTCGTAGTCGTCCACGTCGGTGTCCATCAGGTCGGCGCTGGCGATATGGCGCATGTGCAGCATGCCGCTCATGCGCTCGACTACCAGGATCTGGCCGATGGCATCGTCCTGGCTCATGGCATTGAAGCAGGCTCCAAGCTGGTGCTCGAAGTCCGATACGGGCGAGATGAGATCGGGGAACATGGGATCGCTCCTATGAAAGTGAACCGGCCCGGCTCCCTGGCGGGAGACGGGCCGGCATGCGGTGAGGAAAAGGTAGGCTGGGGATGTGTCTGGCAGTTATTCGCCGGCCAACGGCAGGCCCGGCAACACGGGTGCGTCGGCATCGAGAATGAGGATGCGCACATCGGCCTGGCCGGCCAGTGCAAGGATCTGTGCCAGGTCGTCCGGCATGCCCTTGCTGCAGTGCTCCTGCCGAAGCTGCTCGGCGGAGATCTCCTCGACGTCCTGCAGGTGCTGGCCCGTCCAGGGCGTGGAAATCAGCTTGACGCCGATCGCCGGGCTGTAGGGAACCCGGAACGCAATGAACAAAAAGGCTTCCGGCGTCGCGAGGTCAGCCAGGTTGGCCAGGTACTGGCCGGTTTCGTGGCTGATGTGCGCGCTGCTGATTTCCCAGCACCGGCTGTAGTAGCCGGTCTCGAAGCTCAACCGCTGCACGACTTCCCGTGCGGCCTCGGCCGAATAAGTGTCGCCAATGTGGACGGGGAGGCCGTCGAAGTCGTCGCCGTGGATCGCGTACACCACGGCACCCACCACGCCGTAGGCGCCTTCACCGGCATCGCGTTCGGCCAGCACCTCGGCACTCACGGAGTCTGGGCCATTGCTGACTACGGCGAAATCGCTGGTGACGATGCAGGATGCTGAAACCAGCTCCTCATCGGAGAGGTGTTCTTGGCTCTGGTGGATGTTTCGCCAGACATGCGGGCTTCCGTCCTCGTGGCTGATGGACAGCGTGCGGACGATTTTCAGATTCCAGTAGCCGCGTAGAAAGGGATTGGGATTCTGGGACATGGGATTTCTCCAACAGAATAATGATGGAGCCAATCCCCGCCACCGGGAATTGACCCCGGTGGGTGGAAAGAAAGGAAACAGCGTCAGGTGACGCTGATCGTTGGCGTTTGGGCCAATCGCTCGGCGACGCGTCGGCGCAAATTCATGCGGAATGGCTCGTCGCTGACGCCCGCCAGCAGATTGATGGTCTCCAGCGCAATCAGGGCCGAGGCCTCTTCGATGTCGGCGGCCACAATGGCCTTGCGCAGTTGGTCGCCGAGCTGGAGGGCCTGCGAGGAGGAACTGATGACGCGGACCTCGCGGCTCAGGTAGCAGCCGTTGCCGCCGAACTCGAACAGCCGCGGCTTGCTGCAATACCAGCATCCCTCGAACTGGATGGCGGTCAGGTGGTGGCCGTCATCGAATCGGGTGGCGATCAGAAACAATGCGTCGAGATCGGCGGTGTCCTCGAACGAATGACGCTCGATCAAGTTCCCCAGCTCTTCGTCCTCATCGGCACCGAAGTGCACGGCGAGCAGTTCGAGCAGCGGCGGGATCGAAAGCCCTTCGTCGTCCGGCATCGGAATGCCGAGTTGCGTGGCCAGGTCTTCCAGGCCATCGAGCACGTCCGGCCATTGCGGATTGGTGGTCTCGGCGATCTGGGCGATGTAGGCCTGCCCGTTGCCGGGATGGCTCTCGTCCAGCGCGAAGGCGCCGAACAGCGCCTGGATGACGGGCGTCACACGGTCGAGCACGAGAACGCCGGTGGCTTCGTAGTAATTGTTGGCCATGAAGGCTCCTTTCGATGAATGAACGGAGCCAGCCCTTGCGGACGATGGCATCCGCAGGGGAACCGCCTGATGCCGGATGGCACTGGGCGGGGAGAAACGCGAGGGACATGGCCTCGGGCGAGGCGCATGTCCCTCATGGGGTCGCGTGAACGCAGTGATGAAGGTGTGCCGGGGACCGGCTCACCAACCGCTGTAGTTCAGCAGCAGGTCGGCGATCACCTGGCGACGATGCAGATCGAGACCATCGAAGTCCGACAGTCCTTGGAAGTGGCAGCGCTTGAGCATGGCACCGCCCTCGCGCGCGTTGTAGAAGCTGACCATCGCGGACAGGAACATGCGTTCCCCGCTGCTCAGGACGCCGAGGGCGTCGTTGAGGCGCAGCATGTCGGGGCGCAGATCCCACTTGCTCTTGGCCTGGTTCAGACCTTCACGGGTGCCATCGCCAAACCATTGCGGGCCGGCGATCTCGACACCACGCTTCCATGCCTCGAAAAAGGCTTGGGGCGCGGCGCTGAAATGCCGTTCTTCCCGAACGATCTGATCGACGACTTCCTGCGGCAGTAGCTGGTTCATGACGTGATTCCTCCAGTTGGATCAGGGAATGGCGAGCTGGGACCAGCCGCCTCTTTCGAGGGCACGTTGAGCCGCGGCATGGCTGCGGAAGTACTCACGAGATTCCCGCGAAACGGGACCTTCGGTATCGCGCGTGCCGATGTAGTGGCCGGCGGCGCTGTGCAGGACTTCGAGCGGCAGGAACTTGCCGCAGTAGGTCAAGGCCAATTGACCGAATCGGCCGAAAGAGGCTTGCTGGGACATGGATGGGCTCCTTGGAAAAGCGGGGCCCTGTCCCTCACGGGATGGCAGCTCCCGCACGCGGTTGAAAAAAAGCATCAGCGTCTTGGCGACGCGCGTCCGCGCAATGGATGCGATGCGGACTGGTGGGTTGCGCGGGGAGAACCCCGCGGCAGCCTGAAACCCTGGCTGCTGGCATGTGCTGACGAATCAGCGAGCATGCGGGCAGCTTCGTGGGGGGGGCGCGCCACGTCAGTTGGAAATCGGCATCTGGTCCAGCCCCGATTGATGTACGCAGAGACAAAGAAAAGCCCCGCAGCAAGTGCGGGGCGGTCATGACGGTGCGGTGAGGCTGGATCAGCGGGGCTTGTCGCCCAGGACATGCTGCTTCCAGATGGCGAATGCCTCGTCCGCTGGCAGCTCGGCCAGGATGACGATGGGCTGGTCCTGTCGGCTGCGCAGCTTTGCGAAATACGCTGCGCGGTCGGCAATGGCCTTGAGCTTGATGCCCTTGAGGAACAGCAGCCTGCCGTCCTTGATGAACAGCACCTTGTTGCCGATGTCGCGGTTGAACGCGGTGCGCAGCTTGCGCTCCGCGTGCATGGCATCGGCCAATTGGTCCACTAGGAAGTCGAGCGTCATGTCGATGAGAAGCGGCTCGTCGTCTTCGCGTTCGACGTCGAGCGATGCCGGCGGCAGGCTCTTGGCGAATTCCTCGGCCTGGGCCAGCAGCGCGGCCTGGCCTTGCAACGCGCGCACGAACGTCGAGCCGCCGTGTCCGTCGTTGCGGGCTTCGGCGATGGGCCTGCCGTCGAACATGACGGTGGCGGTGAAGCACAGCGTTTCCTCGCTCGCGAAATCCGCGACCTTGAGGTTCTTGAGGGTGATGCGGTCTTGTCGGGTGATGGTGTCCATGGGAAGTCCTGATATCGACCGGGTTGACGACACGCCCCTGACGGGACGCGGCATACATCCCGTGGGTTGGAGGAAGGTGGCATCGATGCCCGGTGGGCAGCGTTCGCCGGAGAGATGCCGGGGCGAACTGGCGGGTGGCGTGGGCGGAACCCACGGCAGTCTGGACACCCTGGCTGCTGGCTGTTGCCGATGCGTCGGCAATGCAGGAGGGAGGATCGCGCGACCCGCCGGCCGCGTCTTGCATCAATCCGAAGCGATCGATCCCGTCTTGTGCAGGTACTGCACCAGCCGGCGTCCCCAGCCACGCGACGCACAGCACGGCCATGGAATTGCCGATCGCCTTGCAGTTCGGTGCATCGGCGGTGCGTAGTGAGGCGGATTGCAATGTTGGCGGTCATGTGGGTCTCCCGTTCGTGTGGCGCAGGGCCATCGCCCTGGCCGGGGCGTTGAAAGGCAGGAGAAAGGCGCCGAAGGCCCCAGGGGCCTTCGGCTCGGGAGGAAAGAAGAACCACCCGTGGGCTGATTGGCAGGCCCGGTCGTCGCTAGAACCGTCTGCTCATCCAGCAATCACACCCGGCCCATGTCGTGGCTGGGGCCGGCATCGTCTGGCGCACATCCGCGCACAAAGGGAGCCCGTTTTTGCGCCGGCGGGCACCGGCACCGAATACCGCTGACCGCGAAGGGTCTCCGGATGGCTCGCACAGGCAAGCCATCGGGGGACCCTTCGCAGCGGCGGAAGGAATGCAGACGAGGAGAACGCGCGGGGTGCGGTTCGCGGAGAAGCCACCTTCAGGTCCCGCGGCCGGGGCCGGCCGGACGGGACGCGCACACGGAGCAAGAAGGCGTTGCGCGCTGGGGCGTCCCGCAGGGCATGCGGGACACGGGCCACGCCGCCGATGGCGGGCATGGCTCACGGGGAACGGGGGCGGTCAGGCGCCTTTGCGGCCACCGCCACTGGTACGGCGTGGACGCGAGGCACCACGCCTGGACGTGCCGGTTGCCACCGGCAGCGTGCCTTTGCAGTCGGGGTAGCGACTGCACGACCAGAACGGGCCGC